>CAMDOJ010000030.1 GCA_945903555.1 Chthoniobacter flavus | reverse complement strand
TCGAGGCGTTGCACTTGTTCAATGCGTGCGCCTTCGTTCGTGAGAACTTTCTCCAATCGCTCAATCGTGTCTTTGATGGTTTCTTCTTTGCCCTTGGTGTTAAGGGCGAGTAGTGCTTCGTATCTGTTCATTATTCTTGGTTTTTCTGGTTAAATTGATTCATTGCGGCATCGATGCCGTGTGCATTTGCATATTCAAACGCATCTGCGGCCCGCGTCACGCTTTCTTCGACGGCGGGTAGTTCTTCGTTGGTGAAACGTCCGAGTACATGATCGTTCAAAGCACTGCCATCAGGTTGGCCGATGCCCACGCGGAGGCGGGGAACGGCTTCTGTGCTGAGATGCACAAGAACTGACTCTAGGCCATTGTGTCCACCCGCGCTACCGGATTTTCGGAGTCGAAGGGAACCGAGAGGCAAAGAAATGTCGTCTAGGACGACCATCACTTCATTAGTCGGGATCTTGTAATACTTCGAAAAATCTCCCACGGCTTCGCCGCTCAGGTTCATGAAAGTTTGTGGCTTCATGATCGTGCGGCCGCCGACTTTGGCGGTAACCGAGTTCCATTTCGGTTCGAACGAAAAAGAGGTGGCTGTACGGCGCGCAATTTCGTCCGCAACAAGAAACCCGACATTGTGACGGGTGCCTGCGTATTCCTTTCCTGGGTTTCCCAGGCAGGCCACGAGACGAAATGCTGCCGTTTTTTCCACGCGTAGTAGGCCTTACTTCTTGGGTGCGGCCTCGACTTTTTTCTCTTTGATGACCTCGGGGCCTTTTGCGGCGGAGGTGGTTGCTGGAGTCGCCTCCGCCACTTTCGGCTCAGCAACAGTGAAGACGGTGAGATCTGCTTCATCATTGACTTCGACGCCTTCAGGCAAGATAAGGTCGCGGACGTGTAAGGAGTCGCCGACTTTCATCGCACTGATATCGACCTTGATGATTTCGGGCAAATTCTGTGGTAGGCAGCTGATGCTGACCGAGCGCATGTTTTGTTCCAGCAAGCCGCCGAAATTCTTAACGCCATCGGATTCGCCAAAGGGTTCGACCGAAATCTCAGCGTTGATTTTATCCGTCATGGAGACGGCATGAAAGTCAACGTGGAGGATTTGGCGACGGATCGGATGATGCTGCACCTCTTGGATGAGGGTGAGCTGGTTTGTGACTTTCGATCCGTCCTGAATCTCGAGATCGACAAGGATGTTCTCGCCCACGGAGTGGGAGAGGATGACTTCGATATCGCGTCGTGTGACTTCGAGGTTCGACGGAGTGGTGCGTGCACCGTAGATCACGGCTGGTACTGCTCCACGGGCGCGAACGGTTTTTACCGCATTGCGACCGCTTTCGGTACGGGGACGTGCTATTAGTTTAACTTGCTTGGCCATAAATGTGACTTACTTATTTTGTTTTAATTCAAAGAGCGAGCTTACGGACTCATCGTCGTGGATGCGCCGGATGCCTTCACCGAGTAGTTCTGCGACAGAGAGTCCTGTCACTCTGCTGCCAGGTGTGAGACGAACCGGAACGCTATTCGTGAAAATCAACTCCTTGATATCGGAATCCTTCAAACGCTCAACCGCCAAATCTGTCAGAACTGCGTGAGAAACGCCAGCATAAATATCCAATGCCCCGTGTTTTCTTAAAATCTTTGCCGCGCTGGTGATTGTGCCAGCTGTTTCGGTAAGGTCATCAATGATGAGGATGTTTTTTCCTGCAATATCTCCGATGATGTGTGAGGCCTCAGTCTCGGTGGCGCTTTTTCTTTGTTTGACGACAATCGCGAGACGGGTGCCAAGAGCGGACGCAAAGGCGGACCCCATTTTCACTCCACCGACGTCGGGAGAAACCACGATGAGGTTCTCGATATTCAGGGTGCGAATGTAGTCGACCATCACAGGCAGGGCATGAAGGTGATCGACGGGAATATCAAAAAATCCCTGCAGCTGTTGCGCGTGAAGATCCATCGTCAACACACGATTCACTCCTGCTGCGGCAATGAGATTGGCGACGAGCTTGGCCGTGATCGGGACACGCGGTTGGTCTTTGCGGTCCTGTCTGGCATAGCCAAAGAAGGGGATCACGGCGGTAATCCGAGCAGCGCTGGCGCGGCGTGCGGCATCCACCATAATCAGAAGCTCCATCAGGTTCTGGTTCGTTGGCGGGCAGGTCGGTTGAATGATAAAAACGTCACGACCGCGAATGTTGTCGTTGATTTTAACAAAGGTCTCGCCATCGGGGAAGGAACTAACTTTGGCATCTCCCAACTCGCTACCGAGGTAATGGCAAATGTCGTGAGCGAGAGCGGGGTGGGCGTTTCCCGAAAAGATTTTCATCTCAGGGATGGTGGATAAACTCATGATGGATTAGGGCTGCAATTGATCGGGCGATTTGAAATTCAGTTCGCGAGGGGAACTGGTTTTGGTGGGGGTTCCAAAGGAATCGTCGGCTCGATGCGGGTCTGCGCGAGTCGGCTTATATAAGCGGTTTCCATGGCGTCGCATTTCTTTGCAAGCGTGGAGTCGAGTTTTTTTATTCGGCGAAAAAGTTCACGGTAATATTCGCGATAGGCGGCGCGCTCGGATTCAAAGGTGCGGGCGGATTTTGCCTTGGCTAAGAGAGCTTCCAAGGCCGGAGTTTTTTCTACCTTGAGGCGTGTTTCCTTATAGCGGATTTTGACTTTAATCTCCTGTTCAGCGGTTGCCATTAATCGCGCGGCGGTATCCACGGGAGCTTCTGTCGAGATATCGAGAGGTATGATATCATTAGGATCCGTGATGCTGGTATCGGCGTCCGCGGAAGTGCTCGGGAGATCGCTTGGGAGGGTGGCTTCGGAATCTCTCACTGGTATGGCATCCGATGGGATATCAGCCTCAGGAAGATTAATGAAATCGTTGTCGCTAGATGGACTTGGTGCAGTGGAAGGGGGAGTGAGTGTCAATGCAGCTTCTTTGGGCTTGGCCGCAGGGGTAGGGGAGGGGCTAGGCGCTGCTGGAGATTCTTGGGCTACCAAATATAACGGCAAGAACGCACAAAAAAGAAGTGGTAGAATATATCGCATCTGGAAAAAGCGCAAAGCGGCGCACTTGAAAATACATCAATTTTGAGATCAGTTGGCAAGAGGATGAGTAATTACAGGGAGACTTTCAAGCCGGAGCCGATCGAATCAGCTAGAGGGATGCGTCATCGCGAGGGGTTTGTTTTTCTCGACTCGTCCCTTCCTGCGGGTGGCTCACTCTCGATCCTAGCCTGTGAACCTGATCTTGTTCTTAGTGGGAGAGATTGGTCGAGCATCGAGGAGGAACTCCAAAAAAGATGTCAGGTCGGTCCAGATTGCGGGGCGGCTATCGGATGGGTTGGCTTCGATGGGGAATATCACTTTTCTTTTTATGATCAGATTCAAATCTATTCTCACGATGCCCAGAGTTGGAATCATTCACCCCGGAACTCGTCTAACCGCTCGGTAAATGTCCCGATATTAAACTTCCTGCCTTCCATTAAGCGGGAAGTCTTCATCGACATGGTGGAAAGGGCAAAAGCCTACATCGCCGCTGGGGATATATATCAAGTCTGTCTCAGCCACCCGTTTCATTCCTCTTTCTATGGTGACCCGTGGGACTATTACGAAAGACTAAGGAAATACTCACCGGCGCCATATGGAGCCTACATCGACGGGGGTAGATTAAAAATCGCGTCGGCATCGCCAGAGTGCTTTTTGCGAATGACCGGCAGGAGGATTTCTACGCGACCAATCAAGGGGACCCGTCCCCGCATGGCCGATCAACAAAGTGACCGAATCAGTTCGAGAGAGCTCGAGACCTCCGCAAAGGAAATCGCGGAGTTGATCATGATCACCGATCTGGAGCGCAATGATCTTGGCCAAGTTTGTGAATACGGGTCGGTCCGCGTGCCCGAGTTGCTTAAGTTGGAAGCCTACGAACAGGTATTCCACCTTGTCTCAACAATAGTCGGGGAATTGCGACCAGAGGTAAGTCATGTCGATGCCTTGCGTGCTTGCTTTCCTGGAGGGTCCATTTCCGGAGCCCCAAAAAAGCGGGCTCTTGAGATCATTCATGAGCTTGAGCCAACGCCCAGAGGCTTATATACAGGTGCAATCGGCTATTTTGGTTACAATGGGGAAAGCCAGTTCTCGATGACCATAAGAACGGCGGTATTCGAGGGCGATCGGGCTCACTTTCACGTTGGAGCCGGCATTGTGGCGGATTCCGATCCGATGATGGAATGGGAGGAAACCCTCCATAAAGCAGCTGGTTTGCTCCTCGCCGCGCGGGGAAATTAGGATCTCGCCATCCATTCCCGCATATCGCGAGGAAGCGGACACTGCCACTCTAGGCGATTGCCATCCCATTCGATCGAGAGACCGGATGAATGTAAGGCATGACGAGAGAAATGAAGTCGCGAAGAAAGGGCAGGCGTCCATCCCGTTTTGACAAACTCCAAATAATGATCCTCTGATGGTCCATAGATCTTATCTCCGATGACAAAGTGCCCGAGCGAGGCGATGTGGACGCGAATCTGGTGCGTTCTTCCCGTAATCGGTCGAGCTTCAAGGAGCGAAAATTCCCCAAGCGCATTTTCAAAGTGGACTATTTTTCTAAAGTGAGTGAGGGCTGCTGCTCCTTCTGGATGGATGATCCGTTGGAGGTGGATTTTCGTTTCCATGACCTCGCCTTTTCGGATGATGGGAGCATCGACGCTAAACTCATTCATGGAAGGAATCCCACTCACGATGGCCAGATAGGTTTTTTGGATCTGACCATCTTGCATGGCCATCGCGGCACGCCGCGCAGCGACCGCATTTTTTGCAACGAGCACCAGTCCGCTCGTCTCTCGGTCGAGTCTGTTGATCAACGAAACTTGACCGCCATTGGCAATCTCGTAGCCGAGTAGATCCTTGAGCGCATCCCAAAGCGTGCGCGGGCCCCCAGGTTTAGTTGGGTGCACGAGCAAACCTGCCGGTTTGTTGACGGCAATCAGATCGGGAGTTTCACCGATGATCTCGAAGTCTGCTTGATCGTGGCTCATGTCGCGGAGAGTATCGCTAGTAAGCATGATCGATCTTAAAAATGTCTCACGCATTTATTCCTCCGGCACCGGCGAAGTACGGGCCTTGGATGATGTCTCTTTGCACATTCCCGATGGGGACTTTGTTTCGGTAACGGGCCCCAGTGGGTGTGGTAAGAGCACGTTGCTTAATATTCTTGGCGGGCTTGATCATCCGACATCGGGTGAGGCTTTTGTTAATGGTATACCCCTTCATAGCGCAGGTGAAAAACAACTCACTCACTACCGCCGCCACACGTTGGGAATTGTTTTCCAGTTTTTCAACCTTCTCCCGGCAATGAATGTTCGGGAAAATGTCGAGTTGCCGCTTCTTTTAAGGGGAGATTCTGCAAACTCGGCCGCGCCTCGTGTGGCGGAAATGCTCGATCTCGTAGGTCTTTCCCACCGCGCGACCCATTTTCCGCATCAACTCAGTGGCGGCGAAATGCAACGCGTCGCCATAGCCAGAGCCATAGCCGGAAGCCCAAAACTTCTCCTTGCAGACGAACCCACAGGGAATCTCGACTCCGCGAATGCCGACATTGTTTGCGAAACCCTCTCAAAGATTGCTTCCCAAAAAATTGCCACGCTGATTATTGTTACCCACAGCGAGTCCGTTGCTTCATTAGCTTCGAGTCGCATACATATCCTCGATGGAAAAATCCTTTCACAATTCGATAGGTCTTCACCAAGCCGATGACTCACGGTTATCGAGTGTCGGGAGCCGACATCTACAAGGCTTTCATCAATCCAATCTCAAATACATTGACCTCCTCTACTTCACTGCAGATGTGGTCTCAGCCTAAAATCCCATTCGTATCGTGGAAAAACAACGCACACTAGCATCCTCCGTCAGCTTTACGGGTAGCGCCCTACACACCGGCGAAAATGTGACCCTCACCATTCTTCCTGCACCTGCTGGCCATGGTTACAAATTCCAGCGTGTCGATCTTCCTGATGAACCTATCGTAGATGCCGCTGCTTGCAATGTGAAGACGGTCGAGCGCGCCACCACTCTGATTCAGGGGACGGTGAAGATTCACACCGTGGAGCATGTTCTTTCCGCCCTCACGGGCATGGGGGTGGACAACGCCCTCATTCAAATGAATTCCAATGAGCCTCCGATCGGCGATGGAAGCGCCTCGGCCTACATATCGCTCATCAAGCAGGCAGGCATCGTCAATCAAGATGCGGATCGTCGCTATATACAGATCACCGAACCGATCACGGTCGAATTAAACGGATCGGTGCTAGTTATTCTTCCCGATACCAAGTTCCGCGTTTCCTGCACACAGGTCGGACCCGATGGCCGATTCACCCAATTTTTCTCCGCCGAAATAACCTCCGATTTTTACGAAAAAGAAATCGCTCCTGCCCGAACGTTTGTTTTTTACGAGGATGTGAAACACCTCATGGACAAAGGTCTCATCAAGGGGGGCAGCTTGGAAAATGCCATAGTGGCGCGAGGTGATGGTGTTCTTAGCAAGGAGCCGCTCCGCTTCCCAGATGAATTTGTACGCCACAAGATCCTCGACATTGTTGGCGATCTTTCGCTCTGCGGGCGCTTTTTGCTAGGTCATGTGATCGCCATCAAGCCAGGTCACGGCATCAACACCGAAGCCGCAAAGATCCTTGCCGAGCGCTGCAAGGCCCTTCAAGCCGTCTCAGTCAAGCCAGTGCCGGCACCAGTCAATGCTGGCGGATTAGACATCATGGGCGTCATGCAGACACTCCCGCATCGCTATCCATTCCTTATGGTCGATCGCATCATTGAGTTTGAAGGCGAGTTCAAGGCTATCGGTGTGAAAGCGGTCTCGATCAATGAACCTTATTTTCAAGGTCACTTCCCTGGTCATCCCGTCATGCCGGGGGTCCTTCAACTCGAAGCCATGGCCCAAGTGTCCAGTATCGTCATGATGAGGAAAACCGAGAATGCCGGCAAAATTGGTTATTTCATGAGCGCCGATGAGGTGAAGTTCCGCAAGCCCGTCATGCCAGGCGACACCCTCTTCATCGAGTGCGAGCTCACCAGTGCAAAAAAACGCCTTGGCAAGGCCTCTTGCCGATGCCTCGTCAACGGCGAGGTTGTTTCCGAAGCCATTCTTCTTTTCGGACTTGTTGATAGATGACACGTATTCATTCCAGTTCTGTCGTTGATCCCAGCGCGGTCATCCATCCCGATGCGGAGATCGGGCCCTTCTGTCATGTCGGCCCCTTGGTCGAGATTGGGAGCGGGACTCATCTGATCAGTCACATATCCATCGCTGGTCCCACGCGCATCGGACAAGGGAACGTTTTTTATCCTCACTCCTCCATTGGTCAGCGGTCTCAAGATTTGAAATACACAGCGGAGCCGACTTATCTCGAGATTGGCGACCACAATTCTTTTCGTGAGTTTTGTACCGTCAACAGGGGTACCCTTCCAGGCACGAAGACCATCGTCGGCTCACATGGCAACTTTCTCGCCTACTCGCATATCGCCCACGATTGCACCGTCGGTGATCACGTTATTTTCTCAAACAACGGAACGATTGCCGGTCACGTGACCGTGGAAGATCATGCCATCATTGGCGGACTCTCAGGAGTTCATCAATTCTGCCGAATCGGTCGCAATTCGATTATCGGAGGTTGCACCAAGATCGTTCAGGACGTTCCACCCTTCATGATAGCGGATGGAAATCCGGCCGAAGTGCGAGGCATCAATCAAATCGGCTTGGAGCGCCATGGATTCTCTGCAGACTCGACCCGAGCCCTCCGCGAGGCCTACCGCCTCCTTTACCGCTCGAATCTCAACGTCAAACAAGCCTGCGAGAAAATTGCTCTCGACCACAGTGGGCCTGAAGCTATTCAGGTCCTCCTAGACTTCATTGCGGCGAGTCAGCGAGGAATCATTCGCTAGTAATATCGAGCAGGTTTTTTTCTCATGTCCACCGTCCACGCCTACGCTGCCACATAACCGAGTTCGCCACTCACGCCATACACCTTTGTGTTGCCGCCCATCGAGGCCGAGCATGTCGATATCCGCGTCGAGTATTGTGGTATTTGCCATTCGGATTTGAGCATGCTTCGCAATGAATGGGGCTTCTCGACATACCCACTGGTTCCCGGTCATGAGGTCGTCGGACGTGTCGAGGCTGTTGGATCGTCGGTCAAGAATCTCAAGGTCGGTGATCGTGTTGGTCTTGGATGGTTTTCGGAGAGTTGTATGACTTGTCCGCAATGCATGGGCGGTGATCACAACCTATGCGGTAGCGGTGAGGGTACTATCGTAGGTCGTCATGGCGGATTCGCGGATCTCGTGCGAGCCCACTGGGCTTGGGCGATTCGCCTTCCCGATGCTCTCCCCGCCGCCAGCGCAGGCTCCCCTCTTTTGCGGTGGCATTACAGTTTTCAGTCCCATCCTCGAATTTCATGTTCGACCGACCGATCGAGTCGGGGTCATCGGTGCTGGCGGACTTGGCCACCTTGCAATTCAGTTTCTCAATAAGTGGGGATGCGAGGTCACAGCCTTTTCATCCACGCCCGATAAAGTGGACGAACTCGCCAAGCTCGGCGCCCATCGCGTTGTGCACTCCCGCGATAGCGAAGCCCTGAAAGCGGAAGCGGGTCGATTTGATTTCATCATCAGCACTGTCGCCGTCCCGCTGGAGTGGATGTCTTATGTTGCGGCACTTGCTCCCAAGGGGCGCTTGCACACAGTCGGAGCTATTCCCGAACCGGTCGCACTGGATGCGTTCCCGCTCATTATGGGGCAACGGTCTTTCTCCGGTTCCCCACTCGGAAGTCCATCCGCCACGGCACTCATGCTGGAGTTTTGTGCACGACACGGCATAGCTCCCATGGTCGAGGAATTTCCGCTTTCCGAAGTCAATAAAGCCATTGAGCGCCTCGAGCATGGAAGCCCTCGTTACAGGGTCGTCCTTAAGGCGTGAAAAATCCGAGAAACATCTTTACCCAACGCTTGAGCAAAGCGTAGATTCTCGCTCCCCATATTGCCTTGTGGTGTAACGGTAGCACAAATGATTCTGGATCATTTTGTCATGGTTCGAATCCATGCAAGGCAGCCAATTTGAAATTAGGCGGGGGAAAGGATTGCGAATTATTGCCTTGCCTTCGATAACATACGAAGGCCGCACGCTAAACTCATTGCCGAAACCACACCAAAAGGTACTCTCGTGTGTCCGGAAGTCACTGTTCACTTCTAACTTATTCGAACGAACGAGACGCTGAATCTCAGATCGAAGACCGCTTCGCCCCCCCCAATTCCGAGGCGCTAAAATAACGACTACAGATAATCTCGTGACCGCATTAAATGTTGAAAATTCTTTTTTGCCTGTCGCAGTTGTTGCGACTTTGCGTTTGTATAATATTATTGAAACGCATTTAAAAAATCTTCAATAGAAAACCCTTTTATGTCCGACCAAGAAACTGACGATACCCCTTCATCCGATAGCGACGAGGCCTTGCAGTGGTTGATAGAGCACTGCGAATCTAAGAATTTAAAATTCACAGTTTGCCGCGAGAACAAGCGCATCAACTTTAAGCTCAACCGCCCCCATACCTACTACGATATCAGCCTGCGCCTCACGAATGATGATGAGATATTTCATGTTGATCTTGTGTTTCCATTTCTTGCAAACGATGAGAAAATGCGCCCCTCACTCATCGAGTTTTTTACGCGGGCGAATTACGGACTTGTCTTGGGGGGATTCCAGATCGATCACCGTGACGGGGAGATTCTCTATCACATGGGGTGTCTTATTCCCGATGGAGGACTCACAGATGAGGGAGTCACCCGACTGGTGTCCAACGCCATTGGGATCTGCGACCGCTATTTTCCCGGTGCCATGCGCACCCTCTTCGCTGGCGAAACCCCACAGGATGCCATCTACCTGTGTGAATTAGATTATCAGACAACGGAGGACGAAGAAGTGACCAAATCGCCTCCTGCCGAGATTCAGAATGCAACCCCTCAGCGACTCAAGAATAGAGAGCAATCGGATATTTCGGAATCCGATGAGCTTTTGATCGCCCGATGCTTAGAGCTCTTTGCCGATGAAAATCGTGCCGCCAGATCCTTGCTGCAACGTCGATTGAAGCTTGGCTACATCCGTGCGGCTAGGGTTATGGAGATTCTCGAGCAACGTGGCATCATAGGCCCCAAAAATGGAAATAACGACCAAGAGATCCTTGTCGATTTGTCCACATTGCTACCCGAAGCGAATCCGAAGGCCAAAAAAACCCCTAAAAAATCCAGCAAGAAAAAGAATTCTCCGTAGATTTAAACACCCAGAAAATAAGGATAAAAAAATGGCAGTTGCTTGTGAATTTATTGATGTGATTGTGCCGATTGAGCGAATCGATGCGGTTTACCCCGGCGGATTTGCGGCATTCAAGTCGCAGAATACGGATCTATTCCGTGGTCGGTTTTGGCATGACAGTTACCTTTTTCGTGATGGGGCAATGAGTCCACAGGATGTCAGTTGCGTGGTGGATTTTTGGAAGGGGCACGGCCTTACCCCATTTGGAAAAACAGCGGAAGGGGTCACTTTTTGGAAAGAATTGTGCGTGGTCGAGGTCATGATGGGGGGAGCAACCTTGCCATGCGATTGGATTGAGGTCTCCAGTAAGGAAAGATGCGCATGGAAACGAGGCTCGGCTAAAGGCGAAATTATAGGCAGGTGGAATCAGAATAAATTGGATTCAACTGACTAAAAAAATTCGAAATCGCAGGTGCTAAGATTTCAATTTCGATTTTCCAAAAAGCTACATTCATAAAAAGGCTCTGTCTGCCAAGGGTGTGTTGCATCACGCCGTAACCGCAAAGCGCGAAGGCGGACCGCTCCTTTCCACTTTCAGTTCGCCCCGCCTGTTAACCCTTTACCCGTTACAACTCCCTTTCCAGAAACGTGACAACTGGGTTTAGAAATCCACGGGGAATTGTTTGCCACTCTGTTTTATAACGTCACCCCAGTTATCGAATTCTTCAGGCGGTTGGTATTTGTTAGAGTTCTTGTCATATTTGCCCTTAACGCCAGTCATTCGGTACATGGAGTCTGTGGCGGCTGCTTTGACTCCATCGTCGGTACAACGTGCCCCGATGAAGAAATCGTTGCCCGGCCAGGACACATGGTCCCAAGCAACGATGCTGTATAATTCACACCCATCAAATTCTCCTGACGATTCTTCGTAAGCTTTAGGAGGGCAAAGCTGGGGCTTGTTTGCATTTCCTGAAGCTCGGAGTGGACGGACCAAAAAATCGATACCGTGGATTTTCTCACGGTGGTTTTTACACTCGATGTAAGGGTCGAAATAAAGAGCGTGAATGTGTGGCAGATCGCCAGCGTTTTCTGTGAGTATTCGTCGTAGAGCTGATTCAAGCATTTTCCCAATAGTTCCGCAAAACGGGCCTGCAAATTGCCCGCATCCCAATCCGGGAACTGTAATAAATGCAGGCGATCCGGTTTCCTGAGAGCGTGCGTTGATCCATTTCAGGACCGGCAAAAGCCGGCGCTCATAGAGTGAAAAGAAGCCCTTGAGGGAGATCGTGCTATCCGAGCCTACAACCTCATCCCAATCGGTTGGCGTGCAACCGCAGCCATTCTGAAGGAGAGCGCCGGGAGTGAAGACAAGCGTCCCCTGAAATGGTCTCTCATAAACAACAGGAGAGGTGTGATGCCCGTTGTCATAAATCTCCACTGGCACACCAACGGAAATGTCACCAAGCAGAGCGAGTTCCACAAGGTTCCAATCGGAACCATCACCCCGCACCATGCTCTCGGCAAAAATTTGAGGAATTTTAGTTTTGAGCAATTCGGCAAGAAGATCGGAATCGGAAAAACTTCTTATCGGCTTCTGATTTATTCGAGTGTTAAAGAATTTCCCTGCTTGGATCGCTCCGGCAGTAAGTTGGCCCAAGTAGATATTGGCGCGCTCCCTTGTTTCTATCGGAACAATGATTGCGGGATTTAGAATTCGGGGGTCATACATTTAGAAAAAGTAACTACTTAGACATGTGCGAACAAGGGTCATTACGTTTTCTTCCTTCAATTATGACGCTGTGAGGGTCTGACTCTGTATGCTTCTGGGAGTCTTTCCCCCGAAGTTCGATTTTGTCGAACTTCGGGATGGCTTCGGCAGTCGACCCAGCCAGCAATCCGCTGGGATGCGTTTCGGTTTCAGCTTTTTCTTTCCCCTGTGTTGCATTTCCTGCGACTTCATCCGTGCTAAAATGCACGGCAAAAATCACCATGCTGTCCCTATGTCTTGACATGTTACCTGTGTCTGACCGTTTCGTCTTAAAACTTAATACTTAAAACTTAAAACTCTCCCCGTCCCGCCACCAGTTACTCGCCACTTTCACCATTCACCATTATGACCTCCCATGACATTATGATTTCGCGTACCAAGATTGATTTTGACGTTGATTTGATCAGCATCTGCGGCTCATCTGCGCTGTTTGGGGCTTTGCGCACAGGGGGCACCGAGCTTGTCACTACTGCAAATGGACCCTGGCAAACCCATGTTATGGGCGTGTGGCATTTCGTGGCCGTGACGGGGGAGGGGAATCTATTTCAGACGCGCCAGTGGCACATCCCGCGCTACGAGATGGCTCGCGAAATGGCCCGGATGAAAAAAGTCTTCGATCAGCTTGGAGACCGCAGTTCCTCGCCCATAGTCGGCGAAATCTCGGGCCTCCATATGCGTATGGCGAATCCTGAACATTTGGAGTTTCACATTGAAGACAGCGTCATCTTTTCGATCGAGCCTGCATTCACTGATAAACTCCAAAGCGACATTCCGCTTCTCGAAAAGGCCCGGGAACAAGTAATCGAGGGTGACGGTGATTTTTTTATTTCACGGCTCAATACCGCCGCTGGACATCCTGTCCAGTCGCCATCCCAAGCGCTGCTGGTGGCCATCGCTTTTGAAAAAGCCACACACCCGAGCCTGACGGTTGGGAACTTCGGCATCTACTCGGCCTTCTGCACTTATCGGGATCTTGAAGTCGCCGTCCAGATGCCAGACTCTCTCATTCGCGCGCTCCTCGCGAGGCAGTTTGAATACGATCCAGAGGACGTCCCCGCCGACATCCACAATCTTTTTGTTACCACCCAGCACCGTCTGCTTTCGCAGCCTATTTGG
>CAMDOJ010000029.1 GCA_945903555.1 Chthoniobacter flavus | reverse complement strand
GAAGGTGGCGGTAACTCGGCCTGAAGTGCTACTTTTGCCAACCCGAAAAAGTCTTTTTCCGTTGGTCCAGCCGCCTCAAGCACCAGTGGCATGTTGATCGTCTGGCCTATGCGCGGACTCGTGAAGCGAAGCATCACTCCTGGCGCGCCCGACTCCGATGGCATCAGTTTTTCCTCCTTCAAGAGGTTTTCGCTCACGGCGTCGGCGACAATTTTGAGATCCGAGGCGGGAACATCGAAAACGCGAGGGCGCTTCTCCGTCGGGCGGGCGGAAGTGGCATCGAACGGCATCACGTAGAGCGCTGTATCATTCGGACTCTCGACTTGGATAATGCTGCGATTGATCGTGATTTTACGAACAGCGGGCTTGTCCTTGTGAAGAGTGACATTGCCCTCGAATCCGGTTTGAAGTCCCACGATCGCTCCAAAGAGCAGAGTGATGATGCCGTAGTGGGTGACAATGAAGCCCGTGTGCTTTTTTTCCCATGGCCAACGGGTGATCGTGACCGCAAAGAGGTTGGTGCAAAGAACACCCAACCATATCAAAAACCAAGGCGCCTTGTAGATGTAAATTTGAGCCACTTTGGTGCTGAACTCGGACTCGGCAACCGTCGCCGCGGCACAGGCGATAGCGATTGTAGCTAGTAGGATGAGCGCCAACTGGAGAGACCCAAGCAAATGAATCAGTCGCCAAATTGGAGACCTTTGTTTGCGCGCCTCGACCATCCGCTTCCTCTCAAGGGCCGTCAAGACAACGTCCCCCCAGCCACGGCGTATCCAATAAAAGCAAACTGAGGAAATTTCGTATCCGTCGACATAATGGACACAAATTACCCGTCCTTCAAAAAATTTCAAGGGCGAGCACCAAGGCCTTGTCTATCCGAGCGAAGCGAAACTGCTGCACGGGACCATAAAGAACTCATTTTCATGGGTGCGCTTCGATACTGTCAAATATCCGTTTTCGGGCTAAAGGTGACACTCACTCCCCGTCCCAAATGAAGTGCTCGAGGCGAATCTGCTGCATGCGCTTTTTAGCCTCGAGTGCACGTGGCCCTTCATTTGCGGCTATGATTTCATAAACTCGGATCGCCTCATTCCACTTTTGCTGGACCTCATAAATGCGGCCAGCGGCGAATCCAGCTTTGTAGAACCAAAAATACTCCGGCGTCGCTACGGAAGAAGGCTTGAAAACTTCATAATACGTGGCCACAGCACCATTATCGTCACCACTTTTTTCGAGTGCGGTGCCGATTCGCGTGAGCGCCTGGTTGAGCCAAACGGGATCAGAGGATTCCTCGCTCGCCACCTGCTTCCAGACCTCAATGGCCGATTTATAATTTGCGGGGTCCTGTGCACCCAAAGTGTAGAAGTTTTTTCCTTTTTCGATCAGGGCTGTCGCTTTCATTGCGTGGTCGGGTGAGGAAGATAGCACCGTATCGATCACCAGATTGGCCTCGAGGGGTTTGCCTTGGGAAGTGAGTATGGCGGCCTGCTCAAGCCTAGCCCGACTCGAAAAGGACCCGTTCCTTGCTGCAACTTCCTCAAAAAGAACCATAGCATCCTCTGTGGATGCCGATTCGGGAATCCGCGAGGCAGCCTGAGCAGCCAAAAAAAGCGCCGGAATGTCAAAATCAGAACCCGGAAACTTTCTGGCAAGGGACTCCAACTCGACCCGCGCCGAGGCGAAATCCCCATTAAGGAAGAGTAATTCACCTAGCTTCATTCTCACTGAAGGTTCCGGCTCGGAATCAGGAAAGCGCGCCAAAAATGCACGAGCGGCTTCGATCGCTTTCGGCATGGCATCAGGTTCCCCCGAGTCTGCCAGAAAAACGCCTAATGCAGATTCGCTGGGAGAATCGCCTTTGCTCGATATTCGCTGGAGCTGTAAGGTCGCACCCGAATAATCGAGTTGCTGGTAGTGCCACTCGGCAAGTGCCAACCGAGCGCTCCCAGCGATATCGGCGGGGGCGGATTCCGCCAACTTTGTGAGAATCTCCGTCACTTTGGAGTCGCCATTTCTGGCGAGTGAGAAGGCTTCCTGAAGACGAAATGCCGGAATCCTCAAGCTGGAGGGATATTTTTTTTCTAATTCTGCCAACGCCGCATTGGGGACATTCCCGGCCTTAAGCTCACAAATAGCGGCGTTGAAAAGAGCCCCTTCAGCCATTTCAGGATTCGTCGAAGCGAGCATGAATGCCGAGGCAGCGAGGCTATGATTTCCCAAATCCTCCTGCGCGATGCCACGAAGAAAGTCGGTATACGGCAATGTCCCCGGCTCAGGGAGGAGAGCCAACGCCTCAGCGGGTTGACCGAGACGAACACGCAATGCGGCCAACTCGAGAGTGGTTTCGGAAGCAAGCGGGTTCGATGCGGGGTCTGCTGCCAAGGCCTCCAGCAAGGTTGCAGCTTGCTTCGTGGCTCCCTGCCGCACCTCCAAACGGGCAAGGTAATAAGTGGCTAATTTCCGACGGGGGGTCGCATCCTTCTCCTCAGACCAACGCTTCATCTCGCTTGATGAGGCATTGGGCGCAGCCGCATACACCCCATCCAACGCCACAAAAACACGCTCCAGACCCGGAATGCTTGGATGAGCAGCTATAAAATCTTCAAGGAGCGATTCGGCCTCCGCAGGCTTTCCAGTGCGGAAAAACGCCTGGGCTTGAAGAATAACCGTGGAGGCGAGCATGTTTGCATCCCGTGACTTAAGGTTCGCCAAGACCTCCAAAGCCGATTCGTTTTCATTCAAAAGGCACAGCGCCGCTCCTGAAAGAAAATCCTTTTTCGTCCGATCCTTTAAATCCTCAACAGGCAAGCGAAGGAGCACCTTTTGTGCCTCGGCGCCGTTTCCCTTCACGACGTGCAACTCCGCTAGATCCAGAAGCGCCTGATTTTTTTCAGGAGAGGATGGCCAGGAATCGGCCCCCTGCAGGACAGCTACGGCCTCCTCAAGCCGATTCAGATTTCTCAGCATCGAGGCCCGACCCAATACCGCCTCCCGAAAAAATAAAAAATCCGTTGCCATCACGCACTTGGTATATTTTTCAAGGGCCTCCGTAGAATCCCCGCTCGCCGCAAAGGCCTGAGCCAACCAAAACTCCTTCGCGAGCCCAGCCTGCGGGGACACCGCGCCAAGAAACTTTGCGGCCGCTTCGGGCTGACCATCCTCAATCAGCGCCCGAGCATACAGAAGATTGGCCTCATCTCCCGCCACTGCATTTCCAATCATCGGAATTGATCCTTCGATTTTCAATAGAGCCACCTTAGGAAATCCCGAATCCAATGCGGCACGGGCGGCTTCAAAATGGTCCCCAGCCGACAGAACCATCACACCGCTAATAAAGAAAAAAATCACACACTTCATGATTGGAGATATTTTTTGAGATAGTGGCCAGTATGACTTTGTGGGGATTGCGCAATCTGTTCAGGCGTTCCTTGGGCGACGATCTCTCCTCCTCCCGATCCCCCCTCGGGACCGAGATCAATGATCCAGTCGGCACACTTGATGACCTCTAGGTTATGTTCGATGACGATGAGTGTGTTCCTAGCGTTGCGGAGTTTCATAAGGACTTCGAGAAGTTTATGGATATCCGCAAAGTGAAGTCCGGTGGTGGGTTCGTCGAGGAGATAGATCGTACGACCTGTCGCGCGCTTGGAGAGTTCGGCTGCCAGTTTGATCCGCTGGGCCTCCCCGCCCGAGAGGGTGGTCGCGGATTGACCCAACCGCAAATAACCCAAACCCACATCCTGAAGCGTATCCAACTTGCCTGCCAACGCCGGCACACTTCGAAAAAATCGGGACGCCTCATCCACCGTCATGTCCAGCACATCCGCGATATTTTTCCCCTTGTAAGTCACTTCCAGCGTCTCACGATTGTATCGCCGACCTTGGCAAATCTCGCACTCAACATAGACGTCCGCGAGAAAATGCATTTCGATACGGATGAAGCCTTCCCCTTGGCAGTGTTCGCATCGACCGCCTTTATTGTTGAAGGAAAAACGGCCCGCATCGTACCCGCGAACGCGCGATGCCGGCAAATCGCTGAAGAGGTCTCGTATCGGGCCAAGCGCACCGGTGTAGGTCGCGGGATTCGAGCGCGGAGTGCGACCGACAGGGCTTTGATCAATGACCACGACCTTGTCGAACTGCTCGATACCCTGAATCAAACGATGCGCCCCTGGACGCGACCTGGCGCGATTCAAGTCACGCTCAAGGGCGACACGTAGGATGTCATTAACGAGCGTGGATTTTCCGCTGCCCGAGATTCCAGTCACACAGGTCAAGCATCCCGCTGGAAAAGACGCAGTGATATTTTTAAGGTTGTTTTCTGTCGCTCCGACAACGCGCAGCCATCCGTCGCCAATCTCGCCCACATTGGCCCCAGTCACTCTTGGCGATACGCGCTGGCGAGGTATCGGGATTTGAATACTTCCATTGAGATACTGTGCGGTTAGGGAGTCTGGACTGTCCAAGATTTCGGCCAAGGTTCCCTGCGCCACCAAGGCACCGCCGCGCGGACCAGCACCAGGTCCAAGATCCAAAATATGATCGGCGGCACGGATGGTGTCTTCGTCATGCTCAACAACGATCACCGAGTTTCCGAGATCGCGAAGGTCACGAAGGGTTTGGATAAGCCTGTCATTGTCCCTCTGGTGAAGACCAATGCTTGGCTCATCGAGCACATAGAGGACGCCCGAGAGCCCAGAACCGATCTGGGTGGCCAACCGAATCCGCTGGGCCTCACCGCCGGAGAGCGTGCCACTCTCTCGACTGAGCTGAAGGTAACCAAGACCGACTTCATTGAGAAACCGGAGACGCTGTCGAACCTCTCGGAGGACATCTTTCACGATTTCCACATCACCAGGAGCGACCTGAAGTTCCTCCATCGCCGTGGCAGCCTCGGCAATAGAGAGACCGCACATTTCTTGGATACCAAATTCACGACCATCCTGTGTGCGGAGTGTCACGGCGAGAATTTCCGGCTTCAACCTAGCCCCGTGGCAAACTCGGCAGACACGACGCCCTTGATAGGCTCGAAGGCGCTTGCGGGTGAACTCGCTTTTCGTGGTGGCGTAGAGATTTTCCAACTGGGCAATCACGCCCTCGAACGGCTTCGTTGATGTCCTGCTCGCGCCAATCGCCATTTGGATGCTTCTTTCTCCCGAACCTTGAAGAACAAGCTGGCGGAAACTTTCCGGCAAATCTTGCCAAGGCTTTTCCAAAGGCGCTGGGGTGTCCAAGACGAGCCCCGCAAGAAGCGACGCGTAATAGGCCTTCATCCTTGGGTTAGCCTGCTTCCATGGCCGAACAGCCCCTTGGGCTATGTTTTTTTCGGCATCTACGATCAAGTCAGGATCAAAATAATTCTCCGTCCCGATTCCATGACAAGCGGGACAGGCCCCAAGGTGGCTGTTGAAAGAAAAATGCTTCGGCGTCAGGCGTGCCATTGTGAAACCCGTAGCGGGATTGCAAAAATCGGTGGAAAATTTTTCGTCTTTCCAATTCTCGCTGTCCGACTCTTGTCGGGTGGTCGACATTTTTCCCCCACCCAAACTAAGGGCCGTTTCGATGGAATCGGTAAGACGCTGACCGAGATCCGCACGGATAACGAGTCGATCAACGACGGCTTCGATCCAATGGGATTTATTTTTTTCAAGACGGATCGGCTCTGGCCTAGTAAGCTCGATCACCTCCCCATCGACGCGAATCCTCACAAATCCCTCTCGGCGGGCCTTCTCGATCACGTCACGAAACTCCCCGACTTGGCCCGAAATGAGTGGCGCGAGAACAAGAAACTTGGTCCCAACCGACCATCGGAGGATGGCATCCGTGATCTCCTGAGGGGTTTGCCTCGCGACACGATCCCCAGTTTTGGGATCATGGGGCACCCCGGTCGATGAGAATAAAAGACGGAGATAATCAAAGACCTCTGTCGTCGTTGCGATGGTCGAACGCGGATTCGCACTGGATGTACGTTGCTCGATGGCAATCGCCGGCGAAAGACCCTCGATGTAGTCAACATCCGGTTTTTGCATTTGGTCCAAAAACTGACGCGCATACGCGGAGAGGCTCTCCATGTATTTGCGTTGCCCTTCCGCGAAGAGCGTGTCAAAGGCAAGCGAGGACTTGCCTGAGCCACTCAGACCAGTGATGACCACAAACTGGTGGCGCGGGATATCGACATCCAGATTTCGCAGATTGTGCTGTCGAGCCCCCTTGATGCGAATGAAGGAATGTTTGTTCGAGGTCATGGATGCCATTGCGGCCAAACGATAGACTAAACTTAAAATCGCCCCGGTATCAAATATTGCGTCATATCCAACTGCTCAGAATTTTTTCTTGGGTGGAATTTTAAATTTCAACGGTATAGGCTTCATCGTAATGAATCGGAAGCGCCGTATTGTTGAGGATAATGCTGTTTCGCACCGCGATGCGTGGCGTCCCCTGCTTGTTGCTGCTTTCATTTTATCACTCCTCGCGCACTGGTATTTGCAATCATGGGCAAAGGGCGTCACTATCGTACGCGAACTGGCCCCGATCGAGGAGAAGACCGTCAAACCGACATTCAAAGTCGAACGCGTCGATATCACTCCCCGTGTCAAACAGCCCAAACCCGAAAAAGTGGCCACTGCCGAACTGCAACCTTCGCTGCCTAATCCTCAACGCATACCCGAGGAAAAGGCTTCATTTGAAAAAATGATGGGGGATATTCTCATTTCTGGGGCGCCTCCCCGCTTAGACGAACCCTTGCTAGACGAGAAACCCGCCATCATCGTCGCCCCAGCCTCAGCCAAGAGCTCTACGAATGCGCCGCAAAGTGAAACGGCCAAAATCAATGATTCCCTCGCGGAGGAATTGCTCAAGGATATCCCCAACGTCCAAATCGATGCCTCTTCCAAGAGCCTGCCCGCAACAACCTCCGAAACCTTAGTCGGTCTGCCCCTCGGCGAGCGAGGTTTCAGCAATTTGGATGATCTTCTTGCGCAAACCGGACCGCTCACCTCGGACACCGCCCCCATCCTCATGCCGAGTGACTTATTATTCACCTACGATGCCTTCGTTCTTGAACCAGGCGCCATGTCCAGCTTGGAAAAACTTGGCATCCTTCTGAAACGAAATCCTCGTGCTCGTTTTCTCATTGAAGGACACACGGACTCCTTCGGCACGGATGACTATAATCTCAAGCTCAGCCACCTCCGAGCGGAGTCAGTGAAAGCTTGGCTTATTACCAGTATGGGCCTTCCAGGCGAGGTGATTGAAACCATCGGTCTTGGGGAAACCCGCCTCATCGCGCCCCCGACCGGCACCATTGATGAACAGCGTATCAACAGACGGGTGGAGATCGTGATTCGCGACGCCTCTCCATGAATCCAGAAAGCGCCCAAACACTCGAAAAATCCGCTACCGATTTATCCAAGAAGGCGCGAAACAACCAAGATAATCCGATCGCGCTTTTCAAAGACTTTCGTCAAGTCGAGGAAGATCGCCTTAAAGCCTGGCACCTTGCCGGCGGTGGAGGCAGGGAAATTGCCCGTCAGCGGTCCGACATGGTGGATATCTTGATCCGCGAACTCTTTGATGGCATCGTCCGCAAAGTCGTTGGCAAGCCCCTCACCGATCGTCTCTGTTTGATGGCTTTCGGTGGCTACGGACGCCGTGAACTCACCCCCATGAGCGACGTGGATATCCTTTTTCTCCAGTCCAAAAATGCGAACGATAAGGAGGTCGAAGAAGTCATCCGCCAAACCATCGTGGCCCTCTGGGATATTGGATTCAAGGTTGGGCAGGCGACACGCACCATTGCCGAGGGGATTGACAAGGCGAACGAGGATATGGTTACCAAGACCTCGATGCTGGAGTCACGCTTCCTGACCGGCGATCGCGACATTTTCACTCGCTTCAAGGAACTCTTCCAGGTCGCCTGCGTGAAGGACCTAGGCGACCCCTATATCGCGTGGAGGATAGGCAACCAAGCCGAGCTTCGCGTGAAATATGGACGCACGGTTTTCATGCAGGAACCGAACGTGAAGAACGGCACCGGCAGCCTGCGCGACTATCAGAGCCTCCTCTGGATATCCCAGTTCAAATACGGCATCACCACCACTGCCAAACTCGTCGAGGCAAAAATCCTGCGCGATGCGGAGCGCCGCAATCTGGAAAAAAGCTACGACTTTCTCCTGAGAACGCGTGCCGAAATGCAATATATCAACGGTCGCTCGGCGGAGGTTCTCACACTCCAACTTCAGGGCAAGGTCGCTCAGGCTTTTGATTACCCGCAGAAGAACATTCTTCGCAAAGTGGAAGCATTCATGCGGGAATATTACGGCCACGCCCGCACAATTTATTTAGTAACCGAGAGCGCCTTGCGGAAAATGGAAGCCATTAGCCCGCCCGTCCGCTCCGGACTACTCCGACTTTTCGGCGTACGCCAGAAACCGGAAAAACTCGACCACTTCATGATTAGCAACGGCCGCATTGAGCCGGAATCCCGTGATATCTTTCATGACGATTCATACCGCTTGATGCGGGCCTTCCACCACGCACAAGTCCGACAGCTTGAGTTTCACCCAGAACTCGCCGATCTTGTCGCCCGCCGCCTGCACCTGATCGACCGCACATTCCAGTATGCAAGCATGGCTCGCGAGACCTTTCTCGCCATTCTTTCCCGAAAGGGGGAGGTCGGTCGCACCCTTCGGTTGATGCATGACCTGGGAGTACTCGGGCGATACATCCCCGAATTTGGTGATCTCGACTGCCTAGTTCAGCACGAGTTCTACCACCGTTACACGGCCGACGAACACACGCTTGTTTGCATCGAAAAGCTGGACGCCATCCTCTTTGCAGACTCACCGAAACTCCGCGGATATCGTCAGATTTTTCAGAAGCTCGAGGATCCCGCCATCCTCTACCTCGCCATTCTCCTTCACGATGTGGGTAAATCCGCCAACACCCGCCATCACGAGGAGGCAAGCGCTCTCTTGGCGCACAAGGTCGCCCGACGCCTTCAACTCACACCCGAACGCCGCCGCATGCTGATCACACTTGTTGATTCGCATTACTTGATGTCGAAGATGTCCCAAACGCGAAACCTCGATGATCCCACGACCACCGAAGAATTTGCCCGCATCATCGGAAACAGAAAAAACCTAGACGCTCTCATGCTACTGACGCTTGCGGATGGCATGGGCACGAGCGACCAGAACTGGTCCGACTGGAAAGAGGGTTTGGTATGGATGCTCTACCGCCGCACCAAGCAATACCTCGAGGGCGGAGGCGACCCAATGGAGCAAAGCCGACGCGATAGGCTTCTGCAAAGGGACGTTGCCATGAAAAAGATCGGCCCCGAATTCCGCGATGCGTGCGATGCCCATTTTCAGTTCATGCCCGACCGCTACTTCCTCAGTTACGAGTCAGAAGAAATCGCCGAGCATCTGAATTTATTCCAATCGTTTTTCGAGCGTCGCGATAAAGACGAATCGCTCGCTCTTGCGCCAGCCTTTCGCTGGATTCCGAAGCCAGAGAAGGGCTACACCGAAGTTTGGGTCTGCGGATGGGACCGCCCACGACTCCTAGAGCGCATTGCCGGAGCGTTCCTTTCTGTGAAACTCAACATTCTGAGTGCTGATATTTATACCCGCACGGACAGCTTGGCGCTGGATATCTTTCGCGTAGCCAGCACAAACCTTCAACCGGTCAGCAGTCCCCGCGATATGAAAGCGGTGGAGAGCCACCTCGCCGAATCTCTGACTGTCGAGGAATACGACTTTACGCCGCTCATCAGCAAAGACACTCGGCTTCTGACCTACCGGCTTTCGCAGGAATTCGATCTTCCGACCCGCATCACAATCGATAACGATTCGCACCCGTCTTACACACTGGTCGACATCCAAACACCCGATCGCCTCGGCCTGCTCTACGACCTCCTACGTGCCATGGGGGAGGCCGACGCCTGCATTGAAATCTCACGCATCACGACCGAGATGGATGTGGCTATGGATTCCTTCTATATTTACAATAAGGAGGGTGGCAAATTCTCTTCTCCGCAAGCAGTGAAACGGCTTCAAATTCTTCTTCACAAAGCCGCAACCAAACTTCCGGAATGACGCCCCGGTTCGGCACCTTGTTTTGGCGGCAGATCATTCGCCAATGGGCCAAGCATCCACTCCTGCCATCGCTCAACATTCTCAGTATCGCTATCGGAATAGCCGTTTTTTTATCCATCCAGATTGCGAATAGGGGTGCATTGAAAAGCTTTCGCAATGCGGTCGGGCTAGTCGCCGGTCGGGCCCACCTGGAAATACGTGGAGATTTGCCCGAAACGCTGTTTCCGCTCGTCGCCGCGACAGACGGAGTCACCACAACCACGCCATTGTTGGAAGGGGTTGTGACGCTCCCCGAATCACCCGGCGATTACCTTCGCCTCCTTGGCGTCGATCCTTTCACTGGCGGAAATTTGCGCGCGTTCGAACTTCAATCGCCGAGTGGCGCATCTATCGATTTTGAAAAATGGATGCGCCAGCCAAACGCCATTGCCGTGTCTTCCTCGCGCCTCGCCTCTGGCCCACTTCGGACGCTCGCAGCAGGAAAATCCGTAACGCTCGTGCCCTCATTTGAGCTTAAAACCGACGATGCACTCGTCACAACCGACCCTCGGGTGGCGGCAATGGATATCGGCTGGGCTCAAGAACTCCTCGACCGGCAGGGGCGCTTGACATCCATCCAAATTCAAGTGGCCGATCCGCTGAGGATGGAGCCTGTGATTGCGGCCCTCCGAAAAATAGCACCCCCAGATGCTATCGTTGGCCCACCCGCCCGCAGGGGCTCGGATACCGAAGTGATGCTGGCTGCCTTCCAACTCAATCTCACCGCGCTCAGCCTCGTGTCCATGGTGGTCGGCGTTTTTCTCATTTATAACAGCCTTTCAGCATCAATCGTGCGCCGCCGACATGAGATCGGCATCCTTCGGGCCAATGGCGCGACCAAGATCGAGGTAACGAGTCTCTTTCTCGGTGAAAGTGCTGCCGAAGGCTTGCTAGGAACCCTCTTGGGCATCGGCATCGCCGGGCCACTAGCTTCCATCCTTGCGGCACCCGTTGGCGCGACCATTTCTTCCCTCTACGCGCTGATCTCCATCGAACGCATTTTCATCGAACCCGATCAGATTGCCCTCGCCCTTGTCGTCGGCATCGGATCCTCTCTGCTTGCGGCTTGGCGTCCGGCAGCCGAGGCCGCCGCGTGCGATCCGGCGATTGTTTTGAGAAATGGATCCCTGATGGACTCTTTCTGCATTCAATCGAAAAGCTGGGGACTCTTAGGCATCTGCGCGCTGGGATTGGCTGCGGGCATTTCCTATTGGACCCTCGTCGGCGGAGGACGCTTACTGGGATTCGCCGCAGTCGGGTTGCTTATCGCTGGATTCTCTCTTCTTGTACCCGTGACAGTGAATGCGTTTTGCTCCCTTGTTCGCGGTCCGGGTTGGTTGGTTCGACTGGCCAGCCAGCATTTGGAGCGATCGCTCCATCGAAATGCTGTCACCATCGCGGCACTCGCGGTGGCCGCGGCGATGACGGTGAGCGTGTCGGTGATGATCCATTCATTTAGAGCCAGCGTCACCACCTGGCTTGGCCAAACGCTGGTAGCGGATCTTTTCATCGCCCCAGCAGCAAACGAAATCGCAGGCCTCACTAGCTTCATCCCGGCAAATGCGGTGGAGTGGATGCGCCGGGATCCACGCGTCAAAGATCTAGGCACCTTTCGCGAATTGTCGGTTCCTTGGGGAGAGAAAACGGCCACCTTGGCGGTGATTGACGGCCGAGCCCGCGGAGAATTCGATTTCGTGCGGGGAATCGATGGGGCCCGTGATCAATTCCATAAACCGGGAATGGTAGCCGTTTCGGAGAGCTTTTCCACCAAGCATGGGACAGAACCCGGCGACACCCTTGAATTCTCCTCACCCAAGGGCGCAGCAAAATTCACTGTCGTCGGTATCGTTAAAGACTTCACGCGTGATAGTGGACTTGTGATGATCGAGCGCACGACGTTTTCGGAATACTGGAATGACGAGCGCCTCCACTCATTGTCTATCACACTCAATGACCCCTCGGCAACGGCGGTACTCGGTGCGGACTTTCGTGAAACCTTCAGCCACGATGGCGAGTTTTCGATTTATACCAATTCAGACCTTCGGCAGCGGGTCTTGGAGATTTTCGATCAGACTTTTGCCGTCACCTCCGTTCTTAGGACGATCGCGGTCGTTGTAGCCATTGCGGGCGTCCTCCTTTCCCTGACGACTCTTGTGCTCGAGCGGGAACGGGAAGTCGGTGTCCTTCGCTCCCAAGGGGCCTCCCAAACCCAAATCCAATTCCTAATTTTAACGGAAGCGGCCATGGTCGGCTTTCTTGCCTCACTCATCGGAGTGGCATGCGGGGCGAGCATGGCGATGATTCTCACCTGGGTGATCAACAAGGCTTTCTTTGGATGGACGATTGAACTCCGCTATCCCCTCAATGTTCTTTTGACAACGCCGTTATGGATTATTCCTGCCGCTGTCTTTGCTGCGTGGTTACCATCCCGACGTGCATCGAAAATCCCCCCAGCTCGGGCGATTCGCTGCGATTAATTAATACTAGCCGAAGGGCTTAATTTCAATAGACCGTAAATGGAATCGTGAAATCGTAAATGGCTTGGAAAAAAATAGGGATCGCTTGAAATTTGCGACCTTCAGTAATGCACCACTGTCAGGCGTGGCCGAAATGAAGAGAACGGGGGATTCAATGCCCCACTTGCGGAGCGCCTCGAAAAAAGAAACCCGGCTCGAAGAGGAAAAGCGATAGTCGCAAATGAGGAGGCCTAGCGTGGGATCGGCGGTCCCATCGAAGGCGCTTCCGATACCGAGATAGTGGAGAAGGCGATGTCATTCCATGCTCTGGCCAAGATTGCGCACTCACATCAAACGACGATGATTTTTCGAGCACTTCACCATCCCCTCCAACAAAATTGACTCTGCGCGCACGTTTACCGCAACCCCATTCGGACGGTGCAAAATCAATAACGTCCGCAACTCCTCCACCCAGCATCATTAGCGCATTGAGTTAAAATGCATCGCGCCCCGCCCAGCAGAAACAAAAAAACCCATTTGGGGCTTGTGATCTGCGTTTTCGCGAGATAGAAAAGTGCTTTCAAAGATTCCTCCAATTCATGGGTAAAATCCTTATCATTCTCTCCATAGTCGTCTCTCTTGCCTCCGCAGGTGTGGGCTACGTTAACAGGACAACCCTTCTTCAAACAAAAGAGACACTCGCTTCAACCCAAGCCGAATTAGAAAAAACGAAGTCCGAACTCGCAGCGGAAAAGAAAAAA
>CAMDOJ010000028.1 GCA_945903555.1 Chthoniobacter flavus | reverse complement strand
CCGAAGAGAGTTTGCAGGCGGGGCTGAATACCAGCGTAGAGTTTTTTGAATTCGGATCCCCGGTGGCCAATCATGGGAGTGCACATGGCGCGGAAGGTTTTTTCAGACACTTCGACCGGACCCGGAATGAACAGTTTGATGTGTGGTGTGGACATGCAGAAAAGAGGTTATGCAAGGGAGGCGGGTGCTGACCAAATAAAATTTCACTTAGTCGCGGGAATTTCTCGGATTTGCATTTCGGAACGCATCGGATCATGATTCGTCCTTCAACGATTCCCAACATCCCATGCCCGTCAAAAAAACCATTTCCGCCGTGTATTTCGTAGCTGGGTCGGATGATGCCGCCGTCAAGAAAGCGGCCAGTGCGCTTGCCGAGAAGCTGGCTCCGGGCGCGGATGCGTTCGGGTTGGAGGTCATCGATGGAGGAGTGGAAACCGTGGATGCGGCCGTATCCCAGTTGCAGGAAACCTTGCAGGCCCTAGCGACGCTACCCTTCCTTGGCGGTAGCAAACTGGTGTGGCTGAAAAGCGCGGCCTTTTTGGCTGATTCCGTGACAGGCGGTTCAGAAAGTGTTCTCACGCTGCTCGAGAAGCTTTGCGATTTTATTGATTCAGGGTTGCCAGGGGGGGTGACATTTTTGGTCAGCGCCGTTAAGCCCGACAAGCGCCGGAGCGCCTACAAGCGTCTCATCAAGGCGGGAACGACGGAACTGCACGACAAGCCCGACTTGGGATTCCGTGCCGGTGAGGAGGAGGTTATATCTTGGACTGCCCAGCACATTCGTTCACGCGGAATGAAAATTTCTCGTGAGGCCATCGAAGTGCTTGCGACGAGGGTGGGACTCGATTCCGGTCAACTCAACAACGAACTCGACAAAATCGAGACGGCTTTCGGGTTGGGTCACCCTATTGAGGCGAGAGATATCCGCGAGGTGGTATCCGCAACACGCGAGAGCGGGATCTTTGACATCGGAAATGCGATATCCGCGCGAGATCTACCGCTGGCACTAGAGACGCTAAAACATTTGCTGGAGCAGGGAGAGAAGGGAGTCGGCATCCTTTTAGCATCCATCGTCCCCACCATAAGAAATCTGCATCTCGCTAAAAATATCCTCGTCAGGCATAAGCTCCACCCGCCGGCCGAACCCCAGTTTTTTACGGGGGTGCTGAATAAATTACCGGCGTCGGAGACCGATTATCTACCTCGTAAAAAGGATGGGGGCATCAACACTTACGGACTCGGGGTTGCTGCTCGCAGCGCTTCGCATTACGCGCTCGAAGATCTGCAAAAAGCCTTCCACAATTGCGCCGAAGCAAACTGGCAACTCATCAGTGGCCAAGGAACGGATGAAACCATACTCACCCGACTGCTCGTGGGTTTCATGTCGCGTTGAGGAAACGATCAACGCCGATTTTACTGCGGACTCGTGCGTAAAAAATCAGAACAAAGCCATTTGGGCGGCTTCGGGATCTGGGACGAGGCGTTTGCGGGGCGAAGGAGCGCGGGTCGGTTGGCCTTCCGCGTTGAGTTCGGATTTTTCGAGGTTGTTAAGAATCTCGCGGGCCCGGGTGATGATCAATTCGGGAAGTCCTGCGAGACGAGCGACCTGGATGCCGTAGCTTTGATCGGCACGACCGGGGAGAATTTTTCGGAGGAAAATAATTTGGTCGTTCCATTCGCGGACGGCGACATTGAGATTGAGGATTCCAGAGCGGGTTCGCTCGAGATCGGTGAGTTCGTGGTAGTGGGTGGCGAAGAGCGCGCGGCAGCTGATTTGGTCGTGGAGGTATTCGGAAACACTCCATGCAATCGAGAGTCCATCGAAGGTCGAGGTGCCGCGACCAATCTCATCGAGAATCACAAGGCTGCGGGAGGTCGCGTTGTTGAGAATGTTCGCAGTTTCATTCATCTCGACCATGAAGGTGGATTGACCGCGAGCGAGATCGTCACTTGCGCCGACGCGCGTAAAAATGCGGTCAACGAGGCCGACGCGCATGGCTTTGGCAGGGACGTAGCTGCCAGTTTGGGCAAGGAGGGTGAGGAGTGCGACTTGGCGGATGTAGGTCGATTTTCCCGCCATATTCGGCCCAGTAATGAGGGCAAAATTTTTTCCATCGGTGCCGAGATCGGTATCATTTGGGACAAATCGGGAGCCTTCGCTGAGTTGATCAAGGACGGGGTGGCGACCATCTGTGATGTGGAGGATATCGGAATCATCAATCTCAGGGCGGCAGTAGTCGTGGAGACGTGCGGTCTCGGCAAAGGAACAGAGCACATCGAGGACCGCGAGGGTGTTCGCGGTTTCTTGCAAGTGGGGAAGTTCGATAAGCACTGCGGCGCGAAGCTCGGAAAAAATCTCAATCTCGCGAGCGCGGGAGCGTTCCTCGGAACCGAGGATTTTGCCTTCGACTTCTTTGAGTTCGGGCGTGATAAAGCGCTCGCCCCCGACGGTCGTTTGTTTGCGAATGTAGTCGTCGGGAACCGCACCCAGATTGGAATTAGTGATTTCGATGAAGTAGCCGAAGACGGAAGTGAAGCGAACCTTGAGCGATCTGATGCCGGTGCGTTCGATTTCTTTTTCTTGGAGTATAGCAATCCAGTTTTTTCCCTCGTGGGAGGCTGAGCGGAGCTCGTCGAGGGCGGGATCAAAGCCAGGTTGAATGAAGCCGCCTTCGCGGATGACCGGCGGGGGTGTTTCGACGAGGGCTCGGGTTAGCGTATCGGATAAATCGGGCAGGGCATGGAGACGCGAGAGCGAGTTTGCAAGGAGGGGAGACGGGATCGAGAGCTTCTGGCCGCCACCGAGACTGGCAGCCAATGCAGGTATACGAGAAAGGGATTGAGCCAGCGTCGCGAGGTCGCGGGCATTGCCGGAGGGGCCATGAAGTCGCGCCGTCGCGCGCTCGATATCGCGGATTTCGGACAAGCGGGACCGGAGGTCACTGAGTAGCATCGCATCGGAAAGCAGAGCGGCGACGGCATCTTGGCGTTCCTCGATTTCAGAGGTATCGCGCAGGGGATGCAGTATCCACTCGCGCAGGAGGCGCGCCCCCATTGGCGTCGACGTGCGGTCCAGCGCGCCGAGGAGGGTCATGCTGCGACCGGCGCGCGAGTTGACCAACTCCAAGTGGCTTTGTGAGGCGGCATCGAGAATCAGGAATTGACTGCAGCGGTAGGGTTGGAGGCGGTTGAGGTGGCCCGCCTGCCGCCGCATCTGGCGGGTGATGTAGTGCAGGAGAGCGCCAGCGGCAGAGGTGCCTGCAGGAAGATCGGCGCAACCGAATCCATCGAGCGAGTGAACTTTGAAATGGGAGCGAAGGATATCCGTGGCCGGTTCGGATTCGAAAACATAACCATCAAGAACTGAGCGGGGGTTGATGGTTGCGAACTGGTCGGTTTGATGGTCTGGGACGAGGATTTCTGATGGTGAGACGCGGGCGAGTTCGTCGAGAAGGGACGGAAGTGTCGCCAGTTCCGTGAGGCGAAATTCGCCCGTACTGAGATCGCAAAAAGCCATTCCGAAGGCATCGCCGCGCGAGCAGAGAGCCGCGAGGTAGTTGGGCTTTCGATCATCGAGTCCGAAGTCATCTAGTGTGCCCGGGCTGAGGATCTGGGAAATCTCTCGGCGCACGAGTTTGCCCGCTTGGACCTCGCCGACCTGATCACAAATCGCCGCACGCCAACCAGCGGCAACAAGCTTTTCGATATAGCCTCGGGCGGCGTGGTAAGGCATGCCGCACATCGGAGTTGGACCGCGCTTCGTGAGCGACAAATTCAGTAACCGAGAGGCCTCGATCGCATCTTCGCCAAACATCTCATAGAAATCCCCGAGGCGGAAAAGGAGAAGCGTGCCTGGCGGCAATTCACGCCGGAGGGCTTGATATTGCTGCATCATGGGGGTCAGCGTTTCGGTGGACATCGGAGATCAGGAATTTCTCAGGAAAGCCGCGAGCGGGCTTGTCGGTGAAGCTTGATCGAGACGCATCGGAAGACCCGCCTCAAAGGCCTCGCGGGCGGCTTCCACTGTGACTCGGAAGGCATGGGCCATGCGATTTGGGAAAGTCGCGGCGGCGATGGCGGTATTGACCAGAACGGCGTCGGCGCCCATTTCAAGGGCTTCCGCGGCGTGGCTGGGTGCGCCGATGCCGGCGTCCACGATAACGGGAACCGAAGCTTGTTTAATGATGATTTCGATCTGGGATCGGGTATCCAGCCCGCGATTGCTGCCGATGGGGGAACCGAGCGGCATTACGGTCGCTGTGCCCACATCCTGCAAACGTCGAGCTAGAACGGGATCGGCATTGATGTAGGGAAGAACAACGAAGCCTTCTTTTACCAACTGAGTGGCCGCTGCGAGTGTTTCGATCGGATCTGGCAGCAGGTAATGGGGGTCTGGGTGGATTTCGAGTTTGATCCACATGGGAAGTCCCGCTGCGGCAGCGAGGCGAGCGAGGCGAACGGCCTCTTCCGCATTCATGGCCCCGCTGGTATTCGGAAGAAGCAGATATTTTTTCGGATCAATGAACTCTAGGATGTTCGCGTAGGGGTCGTTTTTTCCGCTCAGATCCGCGCGGCGAAGGGCGACAGTGACGATTTCTGCGCCACTGGCGTCGAGTGCGTCGCGCATGGTCTCATTCGATGAGAATTTGCCGGTTCCTAGAAAAAGTCGGGATGAAAACTCGCGGCCAGCGATGGTCAGTTTTTGATTCAAAGTGGGTGAATGATGGCGTTGAAAAGGCCTTTTTCGCAACAAGTATGATGCGGAGATTTGCGGCAACTCCGGAATCGAATGGATTTGAAGGCGCGCGCGCCTTTAGCAGCAGGTGTTTCCGCCGCATCCGCAGGATCCCGTGGCGTCGGGCAGGACTTCCTCAGCGGGATCGATCTGAATTGTTTCGAGTTGGATTTGCTGAAGGGCAAATTGCTCGCGAGCCTGTTGAAGGAGACCGAGGGCCAGCGGGTCGGGAAGATGCCGCGTGCGGAGTTGGATCTCGACAGGCTTGCCTGCATATTGAGGGAAGGCTTCGGCCATTTCTCCGTCCAGAATGAACGAGGCGTAGGCGTTGAGTTTTTCCTGGAGCTGGAGGATCTGTTGATCTTCTTTTCCCCATGGTCGCGTCTCATACATGGCAAGAACGAGTAGGTCGCGGCGGTTATCGTAGGCAAAGGCATCAAGCACACCCGTGTGCTCAAGCCCCATTGGTCGGGAACTCATGATATTATTTTATTAGGTTGAAAGGATCAGGCTCTGGGAAACCACTGGTAAAGCATGAAGTAAACTAGGACGCCAGTGACGGAGACATAAAGCCAGAGTGGAAATGTCCAGCGTGCCCAGGCCCGATGGCGTTCGTGGCGCGCGCGCACGGCGTGATTGATGGTGATCAAAACAAGCGGTACAATAGTGATCGCTAGGATGATGTGGGAGATGAGCATCCCGTAGTAAAAAGTGCTCCAGAGTCCCGTTCCTCCAAAGGGAGTGTGGACGAAATGGACGAGATATTTGTGGAGGACGTAGGTGACAAGGAAAATGGACGAGACAACGAAGGCGCCAGCCATGCAGTTTCGGTGGGCGATTTTTCTATCCGTTTTGATGAAAAAAAAGCCCGTCAGGAGCAGGATCGTCGCGATCGAGTTGAGTCCTGCATTGAGTGCAGGAAGGTCGGACACACTCATGGCACTAGGTTTTTACGATCCAACTCTCGGCAGGTGCGAACGATGAAAACCACGAGAGCGCTGACAATTACAAACACAACGCCCAGCATGAAAAGAACTCCCCAAGAAAGACCGACGCCAGCCAAGACCGTCTGAGGCTCGGCCACACTACCAACGCCTGGCTCACGACACCCAACGCAAGCCAGAGAAGAATGAAGGAAGACGAGCAAAAAAACACTGACCGATAGGGTGATTTTTTTCATTTGGTATTATGACTCTTACTTTCGCGCAGAAGATCGCCCAAGTCGATCATGAGTTTCTGGAGGACTTCGGGGTCAGCGCTATCCTGATATCCGCGAAGCGAGCCGTTCGCGTCAACAATCACAAATCGGGTGGAGTGCGCCGGTGTGCCATCAGGCTCCTTGGCGAGGGGTTGGAGCAACCCTTTTACGACGATATCGTTTATATCTGCACTTGGACCAGTGAGGAATTGCCAGTAGGCAGGGTCGGCTTCTGACGGCTTCGCGTATTCGGTCAGCACGGCGGGGGTGTCATGATCGGGATCGACGGTGAACGAGATGAGTTGGATTTCCTTGCGGGCTTTAGTGAGGCGCTTGTTGAGTTCCGCCATTCGGAGTGTCGAAAGCGGACACGGGCCCTTGCAGCGGGTAAAAATGAAATTGGCGACCCAGATTTTTCCTTTGAGGTCGGCAAGAGTGACGGTGCGACCCGTTTGATCCGTGAGGGAGAAATCTGGCACTTGGGAGATTTTTTGCAAGTGACCCGGAACGATAAAGGGGCGGGCATTTTTAAGATTGGTAAAGGCCACGCCGAGGAGCATGGATACGGCAAGAAAGGCTATCGCCCAGCCCAAGCGGGGAATCCCTGGCCGCTCCTCAGGATCAGACATAGTAAAGAAGGGTCAGCACAACGATCCAGACCACATCAACAAAGTGCCAATAGAGGGCCACATTCTGCAGGGCTATGTGGTTGGATGGAGTGAAGCAATGAGTGAAAGCTTGGCGAAGGAAGCACCAGATGATGAGTGCCACGCCGATGGCAACGTGGACTCCGTGGAATCCGGTGATGAGGAAAAAGCTCGAGCCAAAGACGCCACCGGTATTGAACCAAAGACCCTCGTGGTAAAGGTGGGTCCATTCGTAGCACTGAACGCCAACGAACAATGAGCCCAAGAAAATAGTGACCGCAAGCCAACCTAGGCCGGATTTCCCTTTACCAACGGCAACTTCGGAAAGGTGAAACGTGCAACTGCTGGAAAGGAGAAAGACCGTATTGATCGAAGTGAGGAAAACGGGCAGATGGGGAATGTCGGCGCTCGGAGGCCAAGCATGACCAGCTTGCCAAGGGAATCCATTCAAAGATATGCGGAGGACCACATAACCACCGAGGAGCCCCGCGAAAAGCATCGCCTCGGAGATCAGGAAAATGATCATCCCGAATTTGCAAGTGGCGGCTGGTGCTCCTTGGTGTTCTTGGGAGTCGTGAGTGAGTGCTGCTGTAGACATAGTTGGTTGTGGTTTTTTAAATTGGTTACGGCGCTTGGAGCGGACCGCGAATGTTCATGAGTATCAGAACTACCGCGGCGAGTGAAATAGCAAAAAGCCATAGCGATGCCATGACAAACAAATTTGCGCGTTTTGTTGTGTGTTTTTTCATCGTTTCGTGGCCACCAGAAGACCGAGTAGGACAGGAAGGTAAACGATCGAGGCAAAGAAAAGGTTGCGTGCCGCGTGGCGATCTCGGCGACGAATAAAAAGGACCGCAAATCCCGAAAAGACGAGGCCCAGAAGCAGGGCGCCAAAAAAGTAAACAGGCGAGTTGAACCCCAAAACGCCTGGCACGAGAGTCACCAGCAACAAACAGATCGAATACAGAAGCGCCTGACGGGAAGTCGTAGCGCAATCTGGGTCGTTCGCGGTGAGCATCACAAATCCCCCTTGAGCGTAGTCCTCCTTATACATCCACGCGATAGCGAGAAAATGTGGCATTTGCCAGAACCAGAGGATGGCAAAAAGTAGACACCCCTCAAGGTCGTAGTTGCCGCGCGCAGCCATCCATCCAATGAGTGGCGGGATAGCGCCAGGAACCGCCCCGACCAGCGTATTGAGCGAGCTGATCCGCTTCATCGGGGTATAAACTAAGATGTAAATGGCGATCGTCGCGAAGGCGAGGAATGCGGCATCCCAGTTTGTGAAAAGGGTAAGGACAGCCACGCCTGTAGAAGAAAAAAACAACCCAAAAAGGAGGGCATCCATGGGACGCATGCGTCGGGCCGGAAGCGGACGATCCATGGTGCGCTTCATATTGGCATCGATATCCCGTTCCCACCACTGATTCAATGCCGATGCACCTGCGGCGCAGAGCGCCGTCCCCAAAAGGGTCGCCGTGAGCACCACCCAATCAAACGGACCTTTCCAGCCGAGAAGGAATCCCACCAGCGTGGTGATGAGAACAAGCAAAGAGAGGCGTGCTTTAACTAAAACAAGGACATCGTCCCAAAGACCCATTTTAGGGCCTTCCTGTGGCACGGCAGCGGTCTTCATGCGATGGAAGAAAAATCTCTTGCTGTCTGGGTGTCAGGAACGCAAAAGCGCCCTGCTTGAATGCCTCGGTGGAGGCGAAAGCAAAAAATGACACCCAAGAAAAGCGAGAGGGCTCCGAGGGCCATGTGGATCGTGGCCACATCCGCCGCTTTGTTCGACCAAATCGTCCACGCGCCAAGGAGAACTTGGCAGAAGATCATTAGCAACCAGATACAGCTCCAGACCAAGGCGCGACGTGCCACTAAGTTGCGGAAGGCGCGAAGGGCAACAGAAACTACGGCAAGGAAAATGCCAATCGCAACGCCGCGATGGGCCATCTGAATCCAAATCTGGGCAGCGCTTGTGGGCACGATGTCGTCCGCGAGGCGTTTGGTATTGATCGCCTCGAGTGCCGTAGGAGCGGTATCCGGGAGTATTTCTCCATAGGCCAAAGGGAAATCAGGGATTGCGAGGCCCGCATGCTCGTGGCGCATGGTGGCTCCGAGGGCGAGTTGAACAAAAATCAGCACCGTCGAAAGAAGGGCCAGTTTTTTTAGAACCGGATCTGGAATAAAGACATCCCAACCCCCGCGAAAGAACTTAGGGCTTGTGGCAATCGTGATGATGCCAAGGAGGCAAAAAAACGATTGGGCCAACATGGCGTGGAAAATGCCAATTTCATCCTTGAAAAGCGAGACCCGCAAGCCGCCAAGGAGGCCTTGAACACAAACGGCGACAAAGGCGATGACGCCAAGATTCTTAACCCATCGGCGAGGCTCTACGGCTAGCAACCAAGCGGCCAATATCATGGTCAGCAAACCGACTCCAGAAGCGATGAGACGGTGGGCATGCTCGTAAAAGATCCCGCCCACCCAACCGGAGATCGGGAAGAGAAACATATTGTAGCCATAGGTGGTGGGCCAATCCGGAACGGACATGCCCACGCCCTTCGAGGTCACGATCCCCCCGCTGCAGAGCAAGAGGAATGTGGATGCAAGTGTGAACCAAGACCAAGCATGCACCCCGACTCGTCGGAGATCCAGCGATGAGTTTTGGCTACCCATGCACCTGACCTTTAGTGGGATTCAAGCTGGGCGCCCTCGGGAGCTTTTTCCGTCTGCATCAAGAAATCCCGTTCGATGCCAGGAACGCTATACTCGTAGGGACCATGATAAACTATGGGCGTGACTGGGAAGTTGCCATGGCCGGGAGGCGATGCAACGGTCCACTCCAGCGTGTTCGCATTCCAAGGATTGTTGGAGGCCTTTTTGCCATTTCGAAGACTGGAAATGACGTTCCAGAGGAAAACAAAGGTTGTGAGACCGAGTCCCATCGCGCCTATCGTGCAGAGTTGGTTGAGCGGTTGCAACTGGCGAAGGTGGTCGTAGACGGTTGGGTCCGCGATGCGTCGCATCATTCCGCCCAGACCGAGATTGTGCATCGGGAAGAACGTGAGGTTAAAAAATATAAAGGTCAGAAAGAAGTGCCATTTACCGAGGGTTTCACCGAGCATGCGGCCGAACATTTTTGGGAACCAGAAATAGATCGCTCCAAAGATAGCGAAAATACTACCTCCGAAGAGCACATAGTGGAAGTGGGCCACGATGAAGTAGGTGTGGTGGACGAAGAGATCGACCGGCGTCGATGCCATGAAGATGCCGCTCAACCCGCCGATGACGAACATCGAAACGAAAGCCAAGGCGAAACACATTGCTGTGGTGAACTCGATCGACCCGCGCCAGATGGTTCCCATCCAGTTGAATGTTTTGATGGCCGAAGGAACGGCGATGACCATGGTCGATACAGAAAAGGCCGCGCTCAAAGTGAGGCTCATTCCGCTCACAAACATGTGGTGACCCCAAACGATGAAGCCCAAGCCACCGATGGCGATCATCGCGTAGACCATCGCTTTGTAACCGAAGATCGGTTTGCGCGCAAATACAGCAAGGATTTCCGAGGTCAGACCCATCGCGGGAAGGATCATGATGTAAACTTCGGGGTGACCGAAGAACCAGAAAAGGTGCTGCCAGAGGAGGGGTTGACCGCCACCCTGAGGTGAAAAGAAACTGGTGCCGAGGTTGAGGTCTGCAAAGAGCATGGCCGCTGCGGCGGAAAGAATGGGCACTGCGAGAATGAGGAGAATCGCCGTGATGAAAAGGGACCAGACCGGGAGAGGCATGCGGAACATCTTCATGCCTGGGGCCCGCATATTGACGATCGTAGTGACGTAGTTGGTCGCGCCGGCGATCGAGGAAAGACCATTAACAAATAAGGCAATGCCCCATAGCCCTTGGCCTATCGGAGTTCCATTATAGGCCGCCACGGAGCTGAGCGGAGCGTAACCAGTCCATCCAGTACCCGGAGCACCACCTGGGACGAAAAATGCAGCCATGAGGATCACGCCCGAGAGTACATATAGCCAGTAGCTCAGCTCGTTAAGTAAAGGGAACGCCATATCTCCGGCCCCAATCTGGAGTGGGATAAGGTAGTTTCCGAAAGCACCGATGAGCAGGGGCATCACAACAAAGAAAACCATGACTGTCGCATGCATCGTTACCAGCACGTTGTAGCCACCGGGGATGATCGAGCCATCGACGGCGATCGTGGTGGGAAGGAGATGGCCGATGATCGGAATTGGAGCGCCTGGGAAACCCAGTTGCCAGCGCACGCCGAGAGCCAGGGCTCCGCCGATGAAAAGAAAAGCGAGTGCCGTCCAGAGATATTGGAGCCCGATCATCTTATGATCGTAGGTCCAAAGATATTTTTTTATAAACCCTACATCATGGTGCTCGTCGTGGGCATGGGTTGCGTTAGTATCGTTAACTGGTGTGTCCGCTGTGATTGTTGTCATTTGAACAATGGGTTTTGAGTTTTCGAGTGTGAATTAAAGATCAAATCCCCTTCGTTGAACATAAAAAAATATTTGGTTGGCCGGAATGGGGACATGGGTTTCGATGGTGCGGGGGCGATCGAGTGGATCGATCGAAGGACGAATCGATTAAGATCCGGCGGTCGCCAATTCACGCAGGAGGGCCCGATTGAGGCGGATGCCAGCGAGGAAATTTGCGATTGGGAAACTCTCGTTGGGGGCATGCGCGCGACAATCTGGTGACGCTAGTGCAAGGAGGAGAGCCGGGTGGCCGAGAATTTTTTGAAAATCGGTGAGGATCGGGATGGAGCCGCCTTCGCGGGTGAGGGCTGGCCGACGACCGAAGGTTTCGTTCAGTGCGCGGCAGGCGGCAAGGCCTTGAGTGCTTGTCGGATCGAAGGCGAAGGGTTCACCGCCGTGGCCGTTCGTGATCTCGATGCGAATCCCAGGTGGGCGGTTTTTTTGAAAATGGCGAGCGGCCAAAGCTAGGATCTGATCGGGCTTTTGGTTGTGAACGAGGCGGAAAGACACTTTAAAAAAGGCTTCACTAGGCAGGACGGTTTTACTGCCTTCGCCTTGGTACCCACCGCCAATGCCGTTTATTTCCGCTGTCGGGCGAGCTCCGATGCGCTCGATGGCGTAGTAGCCGGCCTCGCCGGCGAGTTCGCTGACGCCGGCTTGCCTGGCGATGTCGCAATCTTGAAGGGGAGATTCCGCAGCTGCGTCACGTTCCCAATCCGCCATTTCCTTCACGTCATCATAAAACCCATCGATCGCAATGCGGCCAGCGTCATCGTGAAGACTCGCAATGAGTCGGGCGGCCGCTGTGACGGGATTCGCCACTGCGCCACCGTAGATGCCGGAGTGAAGATCATGCGAGGGGCCGAGGACTTTCACTTCCATGGTGGCGATGCCTCGAAGCGCGTAACTGAGGGTCGGGTAGCCCTCGGCAGCCATTCCAGTGTCCGAGATGGCGATGGCGTCGCATGCGAGTTCGGCGCGGTTTTTTTCCAAAAATGTTGTGAGGTTGGTGCTGCCGATTTCCTCTTCACCTTCGATGAGAAAAATCACATTCACAGGGAGTGGACCTTCCGCCAACGCTTCGCGGACGCCGAGAATATGGGCTAAAATCTGGCCCTTGTTGTCACTCGCCCCGCGACCGTAGAGGCGGCCTTCACGGATTTCGGGAGCGAAGGGCGGTGAGGTCCAGAGTTCCAGTGGCTCTGGCGGCTGGACGTCGTAATGACCGTAGATGAGCACCGTTTGCTTGGCGGGATCGTGCGGCGTCTTCGCTAAAACCACAGGGTGACCGGCGGTGGGTTCGAGTCGGGCATCGAGGCCGATCGCGCGCAGCTTCGCTAGCAACCACTCGGCACACGATTGCATGTCGGGTTGGTGAGCGCTTTGGGCGGAAACACTGGGAATCCGAACAAATTCCATAAGTTCGTCAATGCGAGGGTCGTTCATATGAGATGTCAATATATTGTGGTAGAGGGTCGAAAAGCTCCCTTGATGTTGTATTTTTTTCTTGTTCTGGCAAGGTCGCCATTTAGGCTTGAAATCATCTTTTAACCGAATTCCCATGTATCTGCAATCTCTGGAAATCATCGGATTCAAATCCTTCGCCGCAAAAACTGTCCTGAATTTTCATCGGGAGGTCACCGCCGTGGTCGGTCCAAACGGTTGCGGAAAATCCAATGTGCTCGACTCGATCCGATGGGTGCTGGGCGAGCAGTCGGCCAAGGCGCTTCGCGGCGGCGAGATGGCGGACGTGATTTTTAGCGGCACGGATAGCCGTCCGCCTCTTGGCATGGCGGAGGTTTCGATGACCTTTGCGGAATGCGAAAAAGAATTGGGCGTGGAATGGAATGAAGTTCGCATCACGCGCCGCGTTTATCGCGATGGAAAGAGCGAATATTTTCTCAATAAAACGGCCTGCCGCCTTAAGGATATCCATCAACTTTTCATGGATACAGGCGTCGGTCGCAGTGCCTACTCGATCATGGAGCAGGGCAAGATCGATCAGATTTTGAGTAATCGCCCCGAGGATCGGCGTGCTATTTTCGAAGAGGCTGCCGGAATCACAAAATTCAAGTCGCAGAAAAAAGAAGCGCTCCGCAAGTTGGAGCTCAGCGAGTCGAACTTGGTGCGTGTTCAAGACATCATCAAAGAAGTTAAGAGGCAGATCGGATCGCTGCAGCGTCAGGCAGCTAAGGCGCGACGCTATCAATCCATTCTTCAGGATTTGAGGGTTTTCGATACCCATCTTTCTTATAACACCTATCGCCATCTTTCTAGTGAGTTGGATTCGCTGCGTTCGCGGCTCAATGGAGGCGAGGAAAACAGGCAGGGCCACGAGCAGGAAATTGCTAGTCAGGAGGCCGAACTCGCCGAACTCAGGCAGGGTTTGCAGGAACTGGAAACCGAGGCGGAAACGATTCGAGACGGAATGCAGACGCTCCGCAACCGTGTGTTTTCCGCCGAGAACCGGATTCAAACCAACCATGAGCGGAGTGCCGAGTCGGCCACGTTGATAGATCGTCACAGATTGGATATCAGCCAAGCGGAAGAGAAAATCCGCACCCAGGAGGAGCAAATCGAGCAGACGGACGCGTTGCTCACGCAGATGGTCGAGAGTCTCGGTCAGCACCAAGC
>CAMDOJ010000027.1 GCA_945903555.1 Chthoniobacter flavus | reverse complement strand
AACATGATTTCCAATGGGGCCTATACGTTAGAGGCATGGCGTATTAATGACAAAATCCGCCTTCGCAAAAACGCTCACTATTGGGACTCGAAAAACGTAGCACTGGAAACCATCGACGTTCTTCCGATTTCAGATGCAAATGTGGCTTTTAATTTTTACTCCAGCGGACTTGCCGATCTGATGATGGACAAGGGTCTCGTACCTCCGGCCTTGCTGGAGGATTTAAAAAAACGCACAGACTTTCATGCAACCCCATTTTTAGGAATCTACTTCCTGCGCTACAATTGCGATCGCGGTCCCTTCAAGGATGAACGTGTGCGCCGCGCCTTCACTCTAGCCGTAGATAAAAATCGCATCGTGGATAAAATCACTCGCGCAGGGGAACTCCCCGCGAGTGGCTTCGTTCCGCCTGGGATAGCCGGATTCAAGGGCACTGATGGATTGGTATTTGATCCCGCACAGGCGGCAAGACTGCTAGCCGAGGCAGGATTTCCCGCTGGAAAGGGGTTTCCCAATGTGAACTACCTTTATAGTAAGAGTGAACTCAATGAAGCCATCGCCGTGGAACTCCAAAACATGTGGCGCGACTCGCTTGGAGTGAATGTGAACCTCGTTCGCCAAGAGTGGAAAGTTTATCTCAACTCGCTTTCGCTTCTGGACTACGACATCGCCCGATCCAGTTGGGTCGGCGACTACGCGGACCCAAATACTTTCCTCGATATGTTCCTCACTGGTGGCGGCAACAACCGTACCGGTTGGCGCTCGACGGACTACGATACCCTCATCGCCACGGCATCGCGCGAGCTCAATCCCTCTCGCCGCTTTGAAATCCTGCGAGAAGCCGAGGATTTACTTGTGAAAAACGCCATCCCCGTCTGCCCGATTTACTACTACGTTGGCATTCAACTCTACGATCCAACGAAGTTCGACGGCATTCGCGCCAATGTCCTCGACGAACACCCGCTAAGAAAAATCCGCAAAAAATAATTCCCACTTGCTAGTCTGGCACTGAACCATAAGCACATGGCTTTTTCGTTGAGCCTCAGGCGTCCTTGCTCCATGATCTCAAATGTTATGAAATTTGGGACATTCTCAATGGCGCTACTGCTGGCTTCGGTCCGATCTGCAAATGACGCTTCCCGCACCCGGCATCGTATCAAACTAACTTGAGCGACTTCGTTTACCCAAAAAACTACGACGTTGTTGTGATTGGTGCAGGCCACGCTGGCATTGAAGCCGCCTTGGCCTCAGCCCGCCTCGGTTGCCAGACGCTTTTGCTCACTCAGAACGCGGATACCGTCGGCCAGATGTCCTGCAATCCCGCGATAGGTGGACTCGCCAAAGGACACATGGTTCGTGAGATCGACGCCCTCGGTGGCGCCATGGCACTCAATACGGACGCCACCGGCATCCAGTTCCGCATGCTCAATGCCACAAAAGGACCAAGCGTCCGCGCGCCCCGCGCTCAATGTGATAAAAAAGCCTACCAGTTCCGGATGAAAGTGCTCTTGGAACGCCAACCTCACCTCGACGTGAAGCAGGCTAATGTGACCAACCTCATCACCGGCGACAATGGCGTCGAGGCACTGGAGACGAACCTCGGACTCCGCTTCAACACACGCTCCGTGGTCGTCACCACAGGCACCTTCATGCGCGGACTCCTCCATGTGGGACTTCGCAACCAAGCCGGCGGACGCCTTGGTGACACAGTTTCCACGTTCAGCGATTGCCTGCGCGAACTCGGTTTTGAAGTCGCCCGCTTCAAGACTGGCACGCCATGCCGACTCCTAGCGAAGAGCATTGATTTCTCGAAATGCGAAGCTCAGCACGGAGATGAACCCGCTCCACTCTTCAGCTTCATGGCGGATACCATCCGTCGCGGCGAGGATGATATTTTTACACTCAACGAGTGGCGTGATGGGGCTTTTCACGCACGCCAGATTCCCTGCTGGATCACCCACACGACTCCCGCCACCCACGAGATCATCCGTTCTAACCTCCATAAATCTCCGCTTTATTCGGGTGTCATCGAAGGCGTGGGGCCCCGCTACTGCCCAAGCATTGAAGACAAGGTGGTCAAGTTTGCAGAGAAAAACCAACACCAACTTTTTCTAGAGCCCGAAGGCCGCCATAGTGATGAAATCTACGTCAACGGCGTTTCCACCAGCCTTCCGTTTGATGTTCAATACGCGTTCATCCGTAGCGTTCCCGGACTCGAGAATGCCGAGATCCTTCGTCCTGGCTATGCGGTCGAATACGATTACTGCCCGCCCACGCAACTTCACACCACCCTCGAGACCAAGCGGATGCCTGGCCTTTATTTTGCAGGACAAATCAACGGCACCTCGGGATACGAAGAGGCCGCCGCACAGGGCTTGGTTGCTGGCGCCAATGCCGCACTAAAGTACCTCAGCCGCCCAGCCCTTACTATCGCACGTCATGAAGGCTACATCGGCGTTTTACTGGATGACCTCGTGACTCGCGGCACCCCCGAGCCCTACCGTATGTTCACCAGTCGGGCCGAATATCGCCTCCTTCTCAGGCAGGACAACGCGGATCTCCGCCTCACAGGCAAAGCCATCGAACTCGGTCTTGCCGATCCCGATCGCACTTCCCGCTTCCGTGAGAAGCACGCCCAATTTACGTCACTCAAGGCCCGCCTCAAAGAGTTCAAAGTGGATGCCATCCCGCTCGAACGTTGGCTCAAACGCCCCGAAAACACCTGGCAGTCCGTTCCCTCCGAAATCCTCTCTCAATTTCCCATCCCAGTTTGGGAGCAAATCGAAACTGATTTGAAATACGCAGGCTATCTGACGCGCCAAGAAGAGCAGATCGCGCGGACTGCTAGGCACGAGAACAAGGCCATCCCTGATTGGCTCGACTACTCCAAAATCAACGGCCTTCGCACCGAGGCCGTTCAGAAACTCACTCAAATCCGCCCTGAGACCCTCGGCCAAGCAGCCCGCATCAGTGGGGTCACTCCCGCCGATATCGCCCTACTCGGAATCTGGATCACCCGGGGCACCGAAAATATTTCCATACTATGAGCACGCCAAATCGCATCGAGACCAAATTTCAATCGCTTCGAACCGCCAACCAATGCGCCTTCATTGCCTACATCACGGCAGGCGATCCGACACTTGACACGACAGTTTCACTGGTAGCCACTCTCGAAAAATCAGGCGTGGACATCATCGAACTCGGCATCCCATTTTCCGATCCCCTTGCCGATGGGGCCACGATCCAAGCGGCATCGAGTCGCGCCATCAATGCCGGCGCTAGCGTACTGGGAGTGCTTGATGCAGTGAAAAAGATCCGCGCGACCTCGGAAATCCCGATCGTCCTCTTTACTTATTTGAACCCGGTTTATGTCTATGGCTTCGACAAGTTCCATGCAGATGCTTCCGCCGCCGGCGCGGATGGCGTTCTGATCCTCGATCTTCCCCCAGATGAAGCCGCACGCAACGCCGAGCTCATGAAGTCCCACAGTCTCCTGGCCATTCGACTCATTGCTCCCACCACACCGCCCGAACGCATGGAACTGATTGCGAAATCCGCAGAGGGCTTCATTTACTACGTCTCCCGCGAAGGTGTGACCGGCGAGCAAACTAGCCTCTCGGCCAGCATCGGATCACAAGTGCGCGAAATCAAATCCCACACGAACCTTCCCATCGCCGTCGGATTCGGCATTTCCACCCCCGAACAAGCCGCTGAGGTCGCGAAGGAATGCGATGCTGTTGTCGTCGGCAGCGCCATCGTCCGGCGCATCGGAGAATTTGGCGCTCATCCGGATCTCAACTCCGAAATCGCCTCTTTCGTCGCCCCCATCGCCCAAGCCATCAAGCAAAAGGCTTAATCATTTTACGTCATCGAGCACCAACGGATTCTATTGCAGTGACTCCAATAAACCGAAGGTGCCGTCTGTGAATCTCACCTTATAAACAAGGTCACCAGCTGATGTGACCTGTCGGGTAGCACCACATATATCTGCGGAACTTGTGAATATGAGGAGATCCGCGATGGTTTTGATGGCTCCATTGACTGTCAGTGAATCACCTGTTCGGATGAGAAGCTCCGTTGCTCCGAGAGCATTGACAGCCCAAATACCCTTATTATTTCCGGTCGTAATACCACCCGTGCCAACGGTAAGCGTAGCTACAAATATCACACCACTATCGTCGGGATAGGCCAACTGGGTAAACGTTTGAAATACAGCACCAGTTAAGTTTGGTGCAGACCCACTCGCTTTCGCAACAAGTTGAATCGTGCCATTGGCTGCGATCTTCCAGATCCGGATTGCATCCGCTTTCGTGACGTTACCCGTAGCGGTCTTAAGAGCGCCTATAAATGCGATTTCGCCATTATTATTTAAAGCAGGAGCTCCAATTTGCGCGAAGATCGTTCCATCCGTATTGACTTGACCATTACGCACTCGAAGCGAGCCAGTTCCATTCCCATTAATTAGCCAAATACCTTGGTTGTTACTGTTGGAAAATCCCGTACCAGTCACGGTAGCGCTGACTGCAAGACTATTATTGTTGTTTAATACAGGGTTTCCGAACGCGCTGAATGTGGCACCAGAAATTCCTGGAACCGTCGATGTTGTCGTTATAATTGGCGATAGGGTTAAGTTTGATGTTTGGATTTTGTAAATCCCACTCGCCCCAGTTGTGAATCCAGCCGTAACAATCAAGTTACCCCCACTATTGTAATGCCGCCCTTGACCATTGAGTGCCGTCTCAGCATTAAAAATAGAAAGAGACGAGAGTGTGGGCGTTGGATTACCAGCAATACGGGCTGCCAATCGAACCGATCCATTTGATTGCGTAACCCATAGCCCCATCTTGTTACTATTCGTGACATTACCAACGCCAGTTAGCAAAGAGGCAGTAAAGGCTACCCCGCCAGTATCTGGCAGAACAATTCGGTTGAAGAGAGAGAACGTTGCCCCGCCAGTATCTGGAGCCACGCTTCCAGTCCTTGCCACTAGAGATGGGACACCCGCAGGGGTGGCCTGCCAGATTCCAGCTTTCGTTTGCGTAGTCACATTGCCATTCCCGACTAGAAGCGAACCAGTAAAAGCAATACGACCATCTGCATTCATAACGGGATCGCTCAATTTATCAAATACACCGCCACCAGGAGCACTTGATCCCGTACGAACTACCAAGCGCGTCACCCCGCCAACTGTAGCCCAAATCCCAGAGTTATTTGAATTACTGGAACCTGTAAATATGGCAGTTCCTTGGTAGGCGATATCGCCATCAACATTAGTGACAGGATTTCCAAATGCCGAAAAAACTGATGAAGAGGATGTTATTCCCGTTGCATTTCCTCCACTCAGCGCAATAATTCCGATAGCCCGACGAATGGGAGTCACAAAACTGCCACCTGCACTCACATCAGTGAATCCATTGTAAAGGCTCACCAATCTGTAGTAGTAAAGTGTCGAAGCCTCAAGTCCAGACAATGCCGTCGAGACAGGAATCATGGCGGAAGATCCATTCATCGTCACAGAAAGATTTGACCCATAGCTTGACGTTTTACCAAGCTGAAATGCTGGGCTTGATGATCTGTAATCAACGGCGCCACCAAGTCTAGCTGAGGATGAAGTTATGTTACTTGCGGTATAGGCAACAGGAGCTGCAAGACGATTCACATCCACGCCATATACTTTAGATGTCAATTTATCGTCTGAAAGAAGTCGAATACTGATACGATTAGATCCAACACCCATCGGAAAGAGCGCGCTGGCCCTATTAATCGGTAACGTTGTGTAGTTGGCGCTATTGTAGCGGACTGAAACAATCGAATTTGACTCCAGTGCAGTCGGCGTCACAGAAACGGCCGCGATGGAATTTGGGAGGGTGAGACTATAATTCGACGTCGATGCACTAAAAACCGGCGAAAATGCGTGCGTAGCCAAGCTAGATTTTACAACCAAGGCGCTTAGGTCGACGCTTGAGGGAGTCCGAGTAACAAGCACTCGGTAGGTTTTTATTGTCACATTATCTGGAGCTGTTACTCGAACATCCAATGTATTATTTCCTCCCACTAGGTTGAGGACAGGGCTTGCTACACCGGAAGTGAGGGCTTTGAACCCGGCTCCGTTCAATTGCAACTCAATCTTGCCTCCCCCCGCTAGCATTGTCGCTGTGAGGGTGGTGTTACCTGTGGTATTGGGAACAGTTAACGCATAGTTGCCAGTCGAGGTATTAAATGCAGGACTGAACGCTCCCGCACTCAAGGAAAGCGAGTCAAGGTCGGCGTATGCTGAGGGTAGCCGATTAACAACCAAATTATAATTCTGGGTGTTCCCACCATCTTGGGCAGTTACCCGAACAGAAATTGTATTGTTACCCGAATTGAGTGCTAATGAAGATGAATTTGACCCAGAGGCAACAGCCGTAAAATTTCCTGCATTCAACTTAACACTTATAGTTGCCATGGAATCAGACGCCGTGGGATTGACTGTTACAATGGTAACATTACTACCAACCGTGGATTTATATGCTGTGGTCAAAGACGAGAAAACTGGGGCTAGCACCCCGCTATTGAGCACTAGCGAACTTAGTGTTTTCGTTGTGCTGACAGTCCTAAAACTACCTTGTGCTCCATAACTCGCTCCAGCTGAGTTTGCCGCCACAATACGATAGTAATACGTTGTAGCAGTCGAGAGACCCGTCAGCGTTGCATTGACACTTGCGGTTGCATTCCCTGCCGCTATCGACTGCGTCGCAGTTTGAGACCCGTAGGACGTCGTTGTGCCGTATTCAAAGTAGCAGGTGCTTGCTAGGCCTTGTGGATTTACCGTTCCGGAAAGAGTAGAACCAGAAATAGTCAAGCTAGTTGCGGATCCGGTGGAAACCACTGGAGCTAGAGAGCTATTTCCACCTCCCATACTTCCCCACAAAGTGAACTGCCCCATACTTCCATAAGAGTTAAATCCAGAGGGGGAACTTGCTAAAGGCGATCCAGTCCCAGAGTTGGAAACACGGATGTAGTAGGTGCCCGGAGAAATCGACTGGCTCATCCTGCTGGTCGGTTGCCCGGTTGAGTTTGAACCCGAAACAAGAACTCCACTCGCATTCAGTAACTCCAGTTTTAATCCGAGATTGCAGCCGTATGTTCCAGTTGCGCTCTTGTAAGAACTCAAATTAACAGTGACCGATGTCTGGTCGGTCGTGAATTTGTAAAGATCCACATCCGTATTTGTTCCGATGACGCCAGTGCTCGAAAAAGAATCTCCACTGAGGGTAAGCGTAGGCGCGCCTGATATGATATCCGAGCAGTCGTCTGTCGAGTAAGGGATTTTTGCCGCAATGATTGCTAGATCATCCTGCACGTTGTTCGCTTGGTAATAACCCCCTTTTGACCATTGCGAAAAATTCCTCCCGTAACCAGTTCCCATCAGTGGTCCCCATGAAGTATCGCCTGAACCATGTCCACCGTAATAGGCTTGGGATGTCGTGCCATCATGGGATAGCCCTAGATTATGCCCAACTTCGTGCGATGTGGCCTCAGCTATGTTTGCATCGTTACCCAACTGATTGTAATAAGAAAAAGCTGGACTGTAAGTGGTCGCATAGTCGTCCTCACCGAAAACATCTAAATAAGCCACGCCACCAGCTGTCGAAGAAGGGTTATTGACCCCATTCGAATCCGTATTTCGAGTAATGAGAGCGCGCGCGGTCGTAGTTGTAAACGAAGTCGGCTCTTCCGTGGTCACATCAACATCAAAGGATTTAAAATCCTCTGCAATCCGCTCCCAGATATTTATGATCGAAGCCTGTTCCGAGTCACTAAAGGTAGTGGCATCACCATCTCGGTCAAATGGCACGCACCTGTAAGTGGCACCTGACCCCCAACTGGTTCCAGTAACAATGTGTCCATTGAAGTCGAGATAAATGACCTTCGATGCTCCGGGGTTACTGTGTCGAAGAGGCGGGTTGGAAATGGGCACCGATGCAGCCATCCCAGGAATAGCTGCAGGGGCGATGTATTTGGAAGCATCAGGAACGGGCGGACAAGAGTAAAAAAGCATGCCTTGGGCATCAACATTGAGCGATACAACATCGTTTATAGGAACCTTCAATTCACCTAACTTCTTCAATGCAAAATTCCGCGCTTCGGGCGACAGTCGAGCCAACTGGTAATGAAATCTTCCCTTGGGAACATCGGCAAGAGTTACATCGCCTTGCTCGCCGAATACGAGTGGAAGCGGCTTCCCAGACCCATCAATGTCCGATAGGCTCGATACAGAATTAGGTGTTTTTGCTTTTGCGAATCGCTCTGATAAAAATTCTGCAACCCCTCCCGCTTTTGGTGAGCCCGCAGTGGTCTCTCTTGATTCTGGACTTTCAGCGCCACCAAAAACACCCCGCCCAAAACTTACTAAACCCGGCAGGCAGTACCAAAACCCAACCACAAAGAGTAAAAAAACGAACAAGGGAATAATTCTATTTCTTTTTTTCATAATTTTTTGACTATCGCATTGAGTTTTGGGGCTTGTTCAGTTTAGAGGCAAAAGTGGCGGTCTTTTGTTAAAAAGACTAAACTATACATTATCAATTCGATAGTTAAAACGCAACACCAATTTCTTGAGGTGAATAAGAAACTTTTCATTCCGGACTCCGCGAATTGTTGCACTACCACGTACATGCTACTTTAGGGCACAAATTGCAAACGAAATGGTCTTCTGAGTGATAAAATCAAACAAAACTTTTCTGCCAGAGTATAGCTTCGCGACATAAAAAGGTGGGTCGCGCGCGCTCGGAAAGGGTAGCGTCCCTACCTTTCTCGCGCCGAAAGCCGCTTTTTTAATAGGCCTCAGCGGAATGCCGTTGGAAGATTTTTTTCTAGAATCGCCTATTCGATTCGCCTGATGAAGCCGAACCTTGCAGACAAAGCACTGAATAAAATGTATCCTAAACCTAGTTCCCAAACACCACACACATGACTCTTCTCATTACCAAATATGCGGTGACGGCCTTCGTTATCGTGCTTGTTTCCGAGGTAGCCAAGCGGAGCGATCGGCTTGGCGCGCTGATTTCCTCACTGCCGTTTGTCACCATCATGGTCATGGTGTGGCTGCATCTCGAAAAGCAGGGAACGGAAAAACTCGCGAGCCATGCCTTTTACACTTTCTGGTATGTGATCCCCACGATACCGATGTTCCTACTCCTGCCGTGGCTGCTGCACAAGGGCACTGGATTTTGGTGGGCCCTCCTCTGGAGCGCGCTGCTGACCTGCGTCTGCTTCATCGCCACCGCGCTCGCGGCGAAGCGATTCGGGGTGGATTTGATTCCCTAGTCGCAAGCCGAGGAGCGTTAACATGAAAGCGCTAAAGAAAAATAATCCGCAATAATCGAAGGTCAATATGCTCGGCGTTAACCACCCTTATGAGATAGATTTTAAGCAATCCGCAAGCGGAGCGCTGAAAATCTCCATGCACTCTCTGAACTCGCCGCTGGTTTTCACAGCGGATCGCCTCCTTCATTGAGGATGCCGAGGTAAGCGTCATAAATGAAAACGCGGTTGCGGCGTTGAACGGTGAGTTCACGAGCTATACCAGCGGAAACAAGCTTCTGCATGGCTTTACCGGCTGTTGGGAAGCTTATCTGGTGCTGGCGGCAGAGGTGACCGAGAGTCAGGACGGGTCGTTCGCGCAGAGCGGCAAGGATGCGCAGGGTATTTGCGGCAGAGCGGTCGGTCGCAGCTATTCGGAGGGTGTCCTCTTCGAAGTGATCCCCGAACCGGCGGGCGGTCTGAACGGCGCTGTGGCCTTAAATAAGAAATCCTCTTATTAAAGAAAATAGTATTTTTATTTAATAAGAATGAAATGAACTGCAGCCTGACCATTCGTTCCCAAATGGCCATGTACTCTGGAGCGCGCTGCTGACCTTCGTCTGCTTCATCGCCACCGCGCTTGTGGCAAAGCGATTCGGAGTGGATTTAATTCCCTAGTCGGCAGGTGGGCGCTACTCCCAAGCTTTCAGTGTCCCCAAAGTTTCTGCGGAGTTGATCAGTCCGATCCGGCCAGTGGCATTGGCGGGCAGGGCGAAGCTTTCGACCAGGATATCATCAAGGTAGAACTCCATCAGCGTCCCTTTGAGCAAGAGGCGGAACTTCGCTGGATTCGCAAAGGTCATTTCTCGGTCGACGCGTTTCGGATTTTGCTCTTGGCCCCGCTTATTGCGTTCCACGATTTTTAAATCTTCGCCGTTCGCCTGTATCGACCCCAGTTCGGCCACTCCGAAATGATCGATCAGCACACCGGCTCCCTCGCGAGTCCCACACTCGATATACAGTCCGCTGCGCTGCTCCCCCTTGCCCTTTGGAAGCCGCAAGGTGCCCTCAATGATGATTCCTTTGCTCGTATCAAACACCTGATCGAGCATGGCGATGGCGTTGGAGGTGTCGCCAGATGGCTGGACCGCGATGGGCACGCGCTTCATCTTCTCGTTTCCCTTCCACCATCCGAGACGCAGGGTTCCTTCGCCGTCAATCCGCGCATCCTTCAGCGGAGCAAAAGAGACCTCCCCGTTTCGGTCATGGAGGAAATGGCATACCAGCATCCCGTCTGTCGGGTGAGGGAAAAAGCGACAGAAATAGGTGTGTCCCGTCAAGATGTTGAAATTCTTCTCCGCCGCGCGAAATGGGCCTTCGGGGCGATCGGCAACCAGCGTCACCATGTAGGGAGGGTAGTTCCCCAACAACATGTAATACTTGCTCCCGATCTTCTCTACGGCTCCGACTTCTGCGTGTTCGCGGTTTACCCCTGACACTTCAGGTGGCGGGAGGGCTTTCCAGTGCAGTCCGTCGTCCGATTCGCCAAAGCCGAATTTGCTATCCTTAGAATGCGGACTGGCTGTCCAGTAGCCATAAAATCCACCACCCGGTTTGGGCAGGGTCCAGATGCAATCCCAACGGCCGTTCTTCTGATACCATCGTTCGTCCGGCACAAACCGGTATTCCACTCCCTCCAACCGAGTCCAATTCAGAAGGTCTTTGGATTCCGCAAAGTAGATGGTTTGACGCCCGCCGACCTCTTCCGAGAAATTCATATAAAATTTGCCGTCCTGGTCGAAGGTGGGTGATTTCCAAGTTGAGCCGGTTCCCATCCAAGTAGCCTCATCAGCCTTTTTCAGGATCAGGCCTTTCTCCGTCCAGTTCACACCGTCAGGCGAGGTGGCCAACGAAATGTTGTTCCACGGCTGCCCCTTGGGAGGTCTGGGCCCAGCATTTGCCAGGTAATAAAGGTAGTAGGTCCCCTCATGATGATAGAGCCACACATCCCACATGTTACCGGTTTCTGGGTGCTGTGCTTTGTAGAAAAGGGAGTTCGCGGGAGGGTGAGAAGCCTGCGGCTGCGGCTCACCCAGAGCGGTCAGAATCATATCTGCGACCTGCTCGCCCAAAACCTTCGAACCTTCTTCATTGAAGTGCACATTCCTTCGCTTCTGCAGGGCGTTCAATTTCGGCAACACCAATTGATACAGATCATTGACCTGAATACTGTTGGGCCGAATGACGCCCAGGGCGGCCGCATTGTATCTCGCTGCATCCTCCGGTAGGCGGAAGGGTTTCACTCCGGCAGGGAACGGCGTGGTAGTAGCAAAGATCAGCTTGGCACCGGTGGACTTCAACTGCTTGACGAGAATCTCTAGGTTGGCGGTATAGGTTGCCGGATCGGCCTGCCGAGGGTCGTTAGGATCATCGGAATTCTCCCCGGTTTCTGCTTTCACGCTTTTCATGTCGTGCAGCCCCCAGTTGAAATGAATGACATCCCATTTCGTGTCGCCGAGCCATTCCTTCAATTTTTCGAGCCCCAGCTTGGTTCCCTCCGCATTGCCCGGATTATGGATCACATTCGCCTTACCCGCCAACTTGGCGCTCACCGTCCCAGTGTAGCCGATGGAAATCGAATCCCCGATGATCAGCGCATTCGGAAGATTCGGATCCACTTTCGCCGGCCTCTGCATACGAGAATTCCGCGACAGCTCTGCGGAACCCTCTTCCGGAATGTAGGTTTGAGCCAACCCATTCAAAGCCCCCATCATGACGACCGCAACCAGAGTCGCCGCACGACTCCACCTCATATAAACTTGCTTGATATTCATTTTCTCAATCTCAGTTCGTTTTCATTGGGTTTTTTTCGGCCGATTGCATTTTCGCTCAGTGGAATAATTATTCTTTTCCAAATCTCTGGCAGTAACACAGGTAATGTCCAGCCTTCCAGAAGGTCTATCTGAGCCATCACCATGGAGGATCGAGGCAGCTCTCGTCCCCGATGACAATTGCTACTCGCTTCTGGCATCCGAGCCTGCTCCGCAGTCGAAATGCCAGAAGTGTCGAAGGCATAGGGATTACGTCAATCGGTCGGTTGGTTTTAGTCTTTGTTTTAATTTTTCTGGATTAAGTGATCCGTGAAAAACATAGTAAATTGTCACAGTTGTTACTGTGTCCTCAAAATAAACGACATATGGAAAACGCCGCAGTAAAATGCGTCTAAAAGCGTCAAATCGAACTGGATAGTGATGAGGGTTTTCACTAATTCTGGCAAATCCAGCTTCAATACATCTGAGAAACTCCTCCCCTAAGCCAACACTTTTATCCTCATACCACCAATAGGCTTGGTTGACATCCGATTCTGCCTCAGGAAGTAAAATAATCGCCCTATGCCAAGCCATTGCGAATGCGCTCTTTCGCGTCTTCCCAAGAGATGCCAGATGAAGGATTCGATATAAATTTATTTTTCCTTGCTCGAATTTCCCCAATCACACTTGGGTGGTCGCCTAAGGCATGCTGCTCCTCCTCTATCGAATCCCAAATATCTTCTACCAGCAATAGTCTTTCAGGAATGGAGAGAGATTTTAACTCGAGTATCGCCACCATAATTTCACCATAACAACAAGAGCGAGTTATTCAAGCCTGTTTTTTCAAACACAGAGCGCATCCATGGCGGCGCACAACCATGAATTCAGGCAGGACGCTTCCCGCCGCTGGATGACCCTTTCGCGTTGGAAATCATCGCCGGAAGTTTGCAAGGCCAACGGGTCAGCCAGCAGATCCCACATATTGGCATGATTTACTCCCATCCATTTAGGTCTTTCGCCTGCAAGGGATTCTTCGCTTGCTCCTTGGTTCCGATGGGCAGAGTGCGACCAAGCAGCCCGGTCTCAACACGGCCGAGACGGCCATGCCCCCTTATTTTGCGATCAAAAGCCGTTTGGTTTTGCGTTTCATTGTGCCGCACGGGAGGCATCAGGACTTGGAGAACCTTCTCCGGTAATGGCCGCGATGAGCGGCGCGGGATCTCGCAGTCCGTGGGGATGATGGTCGCCTCCCTCCTTTGGAAAAAGCTTCAGAGACCCCGCATTGTCTTGCCACATTTTCACAAGGGGCGCGGCGTTGTCTTCGTAGGGAACGACCGAGTCGGCCGTGCCGTGGCAGGAAATCAGGAGCACACCGGCCTGAATGGCAGGCAACATTCCATCACTGGGTTTGGCGGCCTTTTCTCCGGCTTCGGCATCGCTCGTGTAACCAAACTCCGCTTTGAACGATTTCCAATCTTTCGGACTGCCTTTGCCTTGCTTGGTGAGCGGAAATCCCGCCGGCCAGGAACGGATATCGCAGACGCCGTTGTCCAGATAGAGCAAACTCACGCGGTCCGGATGGAGGCGCGTCCACGCCGTCACATAAAGCCCGCCACGAGAGATGCCCAGCAGGGCCGGCTTGGCGGAAAGCCCGCGT
>CAMDOJ010000026.1 GCA_945903555.1 Chthoniobacter flavus | reverse complement strand
ATGGCAATCCTGACCCCCTTGCAGCAGCACGGGACATACGAGAGACCTTCGCTCGCATGGCGATGAATGACGAGGAGACCGTCGCCCTCATTGCAGGCGGACACACCTTCGGCAAATGCCATGGTGCGGGTGATGCCAAAAACGTGGGTCCAGAACCCGAGGCGGCACCGATTGAAGAGCAGGGATTCGGGTGGAAGAACAGCTTCCGCACGGGAAAAGGCGCCGACGCGATCACCAGCGGACTTGAAGTCACTTGGTCACAAACTCCCACCAAATGGAGCAATTCCTATTTTGAAAACCTGTTCGGCTACGAATGGGAACTCACCAAAAGCCCAGCGGGCGCAAACCAATGGGTGGCTAAAAAGGCAGAGGCAACGATTCCGGATGCCTATGATTCCACAAAGAAGCAGTTGCCGACCATGCTCACCACTGACCTGTCGCTACGCTTCGATCCCGCTTACGAAAAGATTTCTCGGCGCTTTTTGGAACACCCAGACCAATTCGCCGATGCGTTTGCACGGGCCTGGTTCAAGCTCACGCACCGAGACATGGGACCAACCTCACGCTACCTCGGCCCAGATGTTCCTGCCGAAACTCTCCTCTGGCAGGACCCGATTCCCGCTGTCGATCATCCGCTCATTGATGAAGCGGACGTGACGAGTCTCAAGAATCAGATTCTTGCATCTGGGCTCACTGTTTCCGAACTCGTAAGCACCGCTTGGGCGTCGGCCTCCACGTTCCGGGGATCCGACAAGCGTGGCGGAGCCAATGGGTCGCGAATCCGCCTCTCTCCGCAGAAAGATTGGGAAGTCAACCAACCGGATCAACTTTCTAAGGTTCTTTCCGTATTGGAGCGCATCCAAGCGGATTTCCACGCTTCCCAAAATGCTGGAAAAAAAGTCTCCGTTGCCGATCTCATCGTTCTCGCTGGGTGCGCCGGAGTCGAACTAGCCGCCATTAATGCTGGTCATAATGTCACCATTCCCTTCAACCCTGGGCGCATGGATGCATCCCAAGCCGATACGGATGTGGAATCATTTGAGGTTTTAGAGCCATTTGCCGACGGGTTTCGCAACTACCAGAAGACCAGATTCTCGATTTCGGCGGAGGAACTCCTTCTCGACAGAGCCCAACTTCTAACACTCACCGCTCCAGAATTGACGGTTCTCATTGGCGGTCTTCGTTCGTTGAATGCCAACTTTGAAAAGTCCCAAAACGGCGTTTTCACCAAGCGCCCGGGATCACTTACCAACGACTACTTTCTCAACCTCCTTGACATGGGCACGGAATGGAAACCCATCACAAAAGACGCTGAAATCTTCGAGGGTCGCGACAGAAAAACCGGCGATCTCAAATGGAACGGCACCCGTGTCGATCTCGTCTTCGGGTCCAATTCGCAACTTCGTGCTCTCGCCGAGGTCTACGGGACATCCGACTCGGAGACAAAGTTCGTGCACGATTTCATAGCTGCTTGGAACAAGGTCATGAACCTTGACCGCTTCGATCTCCATCCATCTCCAACAAGAAAACATCCCAAGCCCAACTGATCAAAAAACGCACCCTGTCGCGTTTGATGTTTTCGGAGTTCGCGGACTGCTAAAGAAGTTCAACCGGCTTTATTTTCGTGATGGAACATCTCCGCAATTAGGGGAGAGTAGCGGTCGGTAATGACGTGCCGCTTGAGTTTGAACGTATTTGTCATCTCGTCACCGACATCAAATGTCTTCGCAAGGAGGCGATAACTGGTGATGCGTTCGAAGGACTTGAATCCCGACCTATGGTTAATGAGATTGCGAATGTCTTCTTCCACTAATTGCCGTGCTTTCGGGGAAGCCGTGATCTCGGCTAGGGACTTGGCGTCGACCCCTGCACTACGGAGATGCTCAAGAGAAGGCACAACAAGTAGGCCAAGGGATTTCTGGTCCTGCCCGACCACCATGCACTGGTCGATGCAGGGTGACTCCATCAATCGCGCCTCAATGGGGAGAGGTTCAATATTTTCCCCATTCAGAAGCACGATCGTATCCTTCGAACGGCCGAGTATTTTCAAGCAATCATTGAAGGTCACCATCCCGATGTCGCCTGTATTCATCCACCCGTCACGGAGGACACGTGCGGTGGCATCGGGATTTTTGTAATATCCGCTCATGACTTGAGGGCCTTTCACATGGATCTCACCGCGAAGCCCACGCCCACCCCCGCGATGGGCGATATCAGGGTAAAGAATGACGCCAGACTGGAGGTCGACGATGCGAACTTCTGTGTGTGGATAGAGCGCTCCCACGCTTCCAATCACCAAGTTGTCCCATGTGCGAACGGCGAGAACGGGGGAAGTCTCGGTCATTCCGTAACCTTCCAGCACAGGGATGCCGATAAAGTTAAAAAACTCGTCCACGTGGGGCTGCAAGGCACCGCCGCCTGATATGGTGCCGCGAAATTCGCCCCCCACAATGGCGCGAAGTTTCTTGAGAACCAAGCGATCGAGAAGGAAAGCAGGTAGGACGGATAGAAGCCAAGCCGAGCTGTGCTTGATCGCAATGGCCGCACTTTCAAAAACACTGCGACCATGGAGATCCAGTTGCTGACCGAGATAGAATCGTTCGGCGCGCTTCACATTGCGGGTGGTGCGATAGGCAAGATGGAAAAGCTTTTGCCGAAGTGGCGGCGCTGCTTTCACGCTGCCGAGGATTTTCAGATAAAGGTTTTCCCAGAGTCGTGGAGCGGAAGCCATCACCGTTGGGCGCACAGATTTCAAATCCTCCCCGAGGGCGCGCAAGCTTGTGTAGTGGGTTGAGACCCCACGCGAAATACAGAGCATCTCAAAAACGCGTTCGTAGCTGTGCCAGATAGGAAGAATCGAAAGGGCTCGATCTCCGGGACGCAGGGCGATGGGGAGATTTTCGATCTGCGAGCACATATTCGCGTGAGTGAGAGGAACTCCTTTCGGGGTGCCTGTGGTGCCCGAAGTGTAAATAAGAGTGAACAGATCAGAGGGTTTCACTGCCCGCATGCGATCCAAGGCGGAATCGTCTCCACCAGAGCGAAGGCGGACACCCTCAACCAGAAGGTCAGCGAGTAAATGAACCCCCTCGTCCACGGGGTCTCCGTCCGCGACCATCATAATAATATGACGTACGTGTGGAAGTTGGGACCGAAGAGCAAGAAGGCGCCGAAGAAGCACCCTGCCCTCAACGAAGACAACCTTCGCATCAGAATGCGTGAGAATGTAAATCAACTCGGGATCGGTGACATCGGAACCACGTGGCACATCGGCAGCCCCAGCCAAAAGAATCCCATAGTCACTGAGAATCCACTCCCAGCGATTATCGGCGATGAGGCCAACATGCTCTCGAGCCTCAAGACCCAACGCGATAAGTGCCGTCGCGAGATCCAACCCACACTCAAAAAGACCTTTGAATGTCACATGCCCAAGAGACCCCCCCTTTTCTTTTCGAAAAAAGGCGGGCATCCCGTCATAGCGACGAGCCGCATTTGAGTAAACCTCGGTGAGCGTAGAGCCAAATTGAGCGGATGAGGACATAGAGCAGATTAGTTGAGTTTTAGGAGGCCTTCTTTAAATCGTAAATCGAGCAGAGGAGGATTTGACAGAGTTAACGAAAATCACGAAAGGAGTTATTCTGAAATCAGAAAAGATTTTTAATGTTTTCGCAGTTCACCCGACTTGCGTCAGCAACCTCGCACGGTTCTTGATCTGATCCGTAGAGGGTACTGCAAAACGTCCCCTCCTTTTATTTCATCTTGGGACATCTGTATCAGGTTCAGTCACCGACAGGAACCGCTCAGGAAGCGGGTTGCATGAGAAGCTTACGGATCCAAGATTCGTAACTGCCGCGCACATTAATGTCACGAACAACCCCCGTTTGATCGAGCAGAATGACTGTTGGAAGGGAGTTTATACCGCATTGGCGGACGAGGGGGTCCATCCCAACCCAACCCGTCACAAGACGTCGCCCACTGGGACATTCCCATTTCCTTTAAACACTCCATGGGGAGCGCGGGGTCTTTATCAAGACTCACGGTAATAATGGAAAAGCGATCGACGGGCAAATTCGCCAGTGCGAGCTGGAAGTTTTGCATCCAAAGAAGACTCGGGGCGGAATCCGCTGCCCAAAAAATAAGGAAAACGATTCGCCCCGATTGCTTGGAGATATCAATAGAACGGCCTTGAATGGTTTTGAGAAGAAAGGGGAGCGGCTTGCCAATGAGGTCCAGGCGCTTGAGGTCGTCCGCAATCCGGCGTTTAAGAGAATCGTCGGGAGACGAGGCCGAAGCCGCATCAAGCAACTCACGCTTAAGATCGGGAGCATTGTCGCAGACAGTCGCCACTTCAACCAATAGCCGAGGAGTACGGCGATCACTAGGGTAACGGGATTGGAAATTACGGGCAGCGTTCACAATATCGTCACGAGAATCATTTTCTCGACTATCGAGACACTGCAGATAGAGCGAAACCCGACGAAAGCCAGCGTCAGCCCGTTTATTAAGCGGAAAGGATTTGTCTTTTTCCAGTCCCTGGAGCATTCGCATGGCATCATCCACCAAGTTCTGTTTTTTTTCCATTTTGCCAGTTGCCGCCAGAATACCCGCGAGTCGCATCCGAGCATCAAAGATCCTCGGATCGGTTGGATTTTTTTTGATGAATTCCTCGATGAGCCCGCGGTGTTTTGCAAAATGGGCTTTTCCGAACTGCCTCGCCTCAACGACATTCTTAGGCTTTGCCTCCGGTCCAGCATCCAAGGCGACAATGGCATTCCAATCCCCATCCGAGGAAGCAAACAGAGTGACCGAAAATGCAAAAAGGAGGAAAAAAAACGCATTCATTCAGGAAGGGATATTTGGGTGAAGATAGCACGGTGGTCACTAGCTTGTGACCACTCTAGTGAGGAATGTATGCCACTGCGCCTCAAATCCACCTTGGGCCATAGGGAGTGGCTCACAAGGAGGTAATCGAGACGTGAGTAAATATCGGCCTCCGCCCAGTGGTGTGTCCAAGTGAGACCCCAGCGATCCTTGAGGCGCAGGTCGCGCAATGCCGTCGGGGACTTCAAAGAACCAAGAATTTCACGGACCGCAAATTCATTTTTTGAATCATTCAGATCCCCGAAGACAAGGAGGTCAGAATCCGGTGATTCCTTCATGATCGCGTCAAGATGTGCGCGCACCGCGATGGATTCCCTCGCGCGGAACTTGGCTTCGTCATAGTCAGGAACGACACGCTGGGACTTCAGATGCAAACCGACCAAGCGAAGCGACGATGCGGGGGTGATCTGCAAAGTTACATCCAATATGCCACGGCACATTTCAAAAAAACGCCCATTGAGCTCGACCGGAACACGCGAACGCGATTGGCGGGCAGCAATCGGAAATCGACTCAACAGCGCGATATGTCGAACTTCGTCCGCCCCCTGAACCCATTCCGAAAACGGATAATCCAATCCAACTGCCGCGAGTCGATTTCGGAATTCCGATAAAACTTTCTCGTCACCAATTTCCACAACACCCAAAATATCGGGGGCTATTTCACGCAAAACATCAACTGCAGCTTGAATCTCGGACTCTGGCTTGGGCTGATCAGGAAGCGACTTGCCTCCGACCTGACGCGCCATGGGGAGGTAATTTTTGAGATTATAACACGCTACGACTACGTCTTTCGCGGACGCGATAGATACCGCTGCAAAAAAGCAAAAGAGGACTAACGTCCTAGAGGAAATTTTCAAATCCGCTCAGGCGGGATTTTGCGGTTGCTTGTCGGATTCCGCTTTGATCACAACATCAGTGGCCGACTTTTTGATTTCTCGATCAAATTCGTCACGCGCTTTTTTAAACTCACCTAGACTCTGACCGATGCCACGGGCCAATTCGGGCAATTTTTTTGCTCCAAAAAGAAGCACGCAGATTACAAGTATGAAAACAATTTCAGGCCAACCGGGCATAGCCATGGCAAGGAGTGGAGTATTCATATCTGATTATATAACTCACACCTTTTGCATTAGCAAACATTTCCATGGGAACGGGTGGATTCCGAATGCTCCACATCAATGCTTCCTTTCAAGACCATTCGACTCGGGCTCGGACAGACTCCATTTTATCCATCACGACATCCATGGATGAAGGAGAGTTGATTTGCTTTGCGAAATTCTTGGCGCGAATGGTGTAGGCAGGATCATGCAAAATGTGTTCCAACTTGCCCGTTAGCGCGGCCGCCTTGATAGAACGCCGCGAAAGGATTTCCGCAACACCCAGACGCTTCATACGCTGGGCATTGTCGGGTTGATCAAACGAGAAGGGAATTATCACCGAGGGAATTCCTGCACGAAGCGCCTCGCCACACGTGCCTATGCCCCCCGCATGGACGACCGCAATGGATCTCGGTAGAATCTCGTGAAGGCGGGCGTAGTCCACCGCGAGTACATTCGGACTCGATCCACTTATCCGAGTTGCGTTGCAACCCGTGAGCAATATCGCTCGTCGATGGAGTCGATTTGAAGCCTCGCAAGCCTCGCGGTAAAAATCAGGTTCAAAATGCGCCACGATTGATCCCAGAGTAAAAACCACTGGTGGTTCACCGGAAGACAGAAAATCTGCCACAACGCGATCCGCTGAGACCGAGGGTTGATCAAAATAAGGGAACCCTGTTTGGAGGGTATTCGGGGGCCAATCCGGTTGTGACTTGGCAAAGAAGGATGGAAACATCGCCAAAGTGCCATAGGGAGAGTGTTTGGCATCAAAGATGGGATTGGGGCCAGCGGGTAGCCCGAGGCTGCGTCGGAACATAAAAAACTCTTTAGCCCACAGACGCCCTTGGATACGCCCAGCAATGTAAGCAAGTTGGTGAACCCACTTCCCAAGGTGACGGAACGGATACAAAAAGGGAGCGGGAGCGAGTACACATGGGTCACTTGCCGAAAGAAATGAGGTCGGTGCAAGCACGACATTCAACCATGGAATTCCCATCTCATGGGCTATGATTGGCGCGGTATAAAGAAGTTCACCCACGACGAGCAGATCGGCCCCTACGGTAACGGAACGAAGGTCCGCGTGAGTATCCGCGATATCGGCAAAAGCAACCTCCCTCAACAACCTTTCCGGACCGCGCTTCATGTCGAAATAATAAGCCAACCGCGCGGGTTCCCAAGGGATCGCTGGCCGCAATGGGTAAAACTCCACACCTGCCCGCCGAACATTATCCTCATAGTTTGGCGATGCCGCAACGGCGACATCATGCCCCCTCCCCTGCGCGGCTACGGCCATCGCCAGAAGAGGGTGCAAATCCCCAAGCGAACCGAAAGAGGCAAAGGCAATACGCATTTCCAAAACGCTATCAGTGGAATCAGTAAAAACGAGACTGGATCCTCGGCAAAAACCAGATTCGCATTTGAAGATCACGGAAATCGGATACAATCCCAAGCAACCGAACCTGTATTTTCATGACTGCGCCCAACGAACTCGCCAACTTGCTTTCCCCTCTTGATCTTCTTGGAATCCCCTTGCGCAACCGTGTGGTAATGGCACCGCTCACACGAGCACGAGCGGGCGTGCCCCGGGTGCCGAATGACTTGATGCAGGAATACTACATCCAACGCGCCTCTGCCGGACTGATCATTTCCGAGGCTGTGACGATTTCCGAGCAAGGATTCGGTTGGGTCGATTCGCCTGGAATTTACAACGACGCACAAGTCGAAGGATGGAAAAAGATCACCACCGCTCTTCACGAAAAAGGGACACCGATTTTCATGCAACTCTGGCATTGCGGACGGGCGTCGCATAGCAGCTTCCACGCTGGCAAACCGCCCGTATCGGCATCAGCGATCAAACTCAATGGTGACACGATCCACTCGCCTGCGGGCAAGCAACCTTATGAAACTCCAAGAGCCCTCGAAACACACGAGGTCGCTGCTGTCGTTCATGATTATCGACGCGCTGCCGAACGGGCGAAAGCGGCGGGTTTCGACGGGATCGAAATCCATGCCGCAAACGGCTACCTGATCGACCAGTTCCTCCAATCGAAAACCAACCACCGCACAGACGTCTATGGCGGAAGTCTGGAAAATCGGTTCCGCTTTCTGAAGGAAATCGTCGAGACCATTCTCACCGTTTGGCCCGCCGACCGCGTGGGCGTTCGCCTCTCGCCAAACGGCGTTTTCAATGACATGGGTTCGCCAGATTTTCGTGAAACATTCACCGATGCCGCCAAGAGACTCAATGCCTTCGATCTCGCCTACCTCCATGTGGTGGATGGCTTGGCATTTGGTTTTCATGAATTGGGTGCCCCTATGCACCTCCCCGAGTTCCGTGCGGTCTTTTCTGGCACCTTGATGGGAAACTGCGGCTACACTGCCGAAACGGCGGAGTCCACCATCGCCACAGGAAATGCTGATCTCATTGCTTTCGGAAGACCATTTTTGAGCAATCCCGACCTCGTTGAGCGTTTCGCAAACGGTTGGGAGTTGAATCCTCCAGCGGAAATGCTGGTCTGGTCTTCCCCTGGCGCAGAGGGCTACACCGACTTCCCCTTCCACACTTAGAGCTAGTAGAACCACAGGCTACGCAGAACGTGGCTCGGACTTTCGCAGAACGATGTCTGACCCTTTGATCTCGATCAGTCTCTGACGATACAGATTGCCGATCGCTTGTTTGAAGGCCTTTTTGCTGGTTTGAAAAGCGGCTCGGATATCCTCCGGCGAACTGCCTTCATGAACTGGCAATTTGCTATCCTGGGATCGCAGCGCTGTCAGGATGCGGTCGGCGAGTGGCGCTATGCGTTGGTAACCCTCGGGGTCTAGCCCCAAATCAAGCTTCCCGTCGGGACGGACATTGCGAACATACCCTTTGCATTTATCGCCAACTTGGAGAGCTGATCCCAACTCGCTCCGAAAGAGGAGACCGACATGGGTATTGTCTACGATCGCATTATATCCGAGCGGTGACTCACCGGCGATGAGCAGCGAAACTGGCGCTCCCTCGCTGTAGTTAGGCGGAGTCGCGCTGAGATGATCCCTCCAACGCGTTGTGGCAATGATTCGCTGCGAGACTTCATCAATAAAGACAAAGACCACAACAATGTCGCCCTTGTGAACACGACGCTCCTGCTCACGCATGGGAAGGAGGAGATCTTTATTCAGCCCCCAATCTAAGAAAGCGCCAATCGTCGGGTGAACTTGTTTCACTTTTAAGGCCGCAAAATCGCCCACGCAGGCGAGCGGATCGTGGGTTGTAGCCACAAGGCGATCTTCGGAATCGCGATAAAGAAAAACCTGCAACTCATCATCCGGACCAGCCCCAGGAGGAATCGAGTCTCCTGGCAAAAGAATTTCCCCGAGATCACCCCCATCAAGATAAAGCCCAGGAGGGGCATCTTTTAAAACCGTGAGAATGTTAATTTTTCCAAGAAGAGCCATGATCTTTGTATTCAACCACGGAAAGATAGGCCTGCCCATGAGGGAATTCCTTGAGACACCTCGGTGGAGAAGGGCGTAGGCACGGGCGCGTCCTTGAGTGGCATAGTCGACTCCTTTTCCTCAGGTGACGCGATTGGTGACTCGCTCGGTGTCGCGGTCGGTGTCGCGGTCGGTGTCGCGCTTGGTGTCGCGCTCGGTGTCGCGCTCGGTGTCGCGCTCGGTGTGGGTGTCGGCCAGGGCGGAACAAGATTAGGCCAACTATGGATCTCGACATGGAGACCGCCTAATTCTGCAACAAGTTCCTCGCAACGAGTCTTCCATTTTAGCAAATCGGGCGGTGCCGTAGTTGGATCAGCGGAGCCGGGAAAAACGAGGTAGGTCACTTTCAAATCACTCACGGCGCGAGCGAGACTGGAGGAATTTGAGCTTAACTTGCGACAGAGAAGCAGCGAGGACTCGCCAATTTTGTGAGAAGGACCGGCATCACCCACAATCGCGGGATAGGCAATCCCGGAGTGTATCACGAGAGCGTAATCTCCGATCTTCGGAACAAACGGACCACTAAAGTCCCGCATAATGAATCCCGGCAAGACAATGAAAGGATCGGTCTCAGAAATCAGGAAACTCCACTTCTTGAGATCATAGATGCGACGCTTCGCGAGATCGATCCCGCTTTTTACCTCCTCAAGACGTGCCGCTTTCAGATTCAGTTTCTTGGACTCGGCTGTTAATGTTTTGAGCTTATATTCCTCCCCAACAAGAAAGGGATTTGGCCTCTCCGTCTGCTTCGGCCAGCGGTAACTGGTTTGAGGAAGAAAAAACTGGGAGGAGCCATCCACCTTGAAGTTGCGATCACCGTCACTGCCGTCGGTATTAACGTCCATATCGGCCAATATCAAAAGGGCGCGGCGGGCAGTCGAAGGGCTTTTTAGGTCTAAAATCGTCTCGCAGTCGTAAAAGTTATGACGCGACAACACGGCATCCAACTTGGACAGATTTCGTTTGAGATCAGCTGCCTTGAGATCATAGAAACGCTTAAAGAATGGTGACACCGTTGCATTGACGAGCAACTCGGGGAGGTTCACAAATGCGCCAACCAACGAGGGATCGGACAACAAAAAATCCTCATCCGAAAGGAGTGGGCGCGGAAGTTGGGCGCGAAGAGTGACCTCCACCTCATAGGCGGCCGGATCCTTGCGATTCTCCGAAGCCACTTCTTCGCTCGGTTCGGTAACGACGGCAGCGTTCAATGAAATCCCACTAAAAAGGTTCGCTGTCTGCAGTGGCTTGCGAACCAGATCGGGAATTGGCTTGGGCGTCGGAACCGGTGTCGGCGTTGGAACCGGCCTCGGTGCAGGCGGAGGGGGCGGAGGCTTCTGAAAATGCGAAAAGCACAAAACTGATACCGCCGCAATGGCGACTAGGGCGAAGGTGGTTTCGCGGAGAGTCACGGCATCAAGCGTGAGCGATGAACGCGGTGTAAACATCCGGCGGAATATCGAGCATCTTGTAATCCGTGGATGACACGAATAGCAAAGACTGCTTGCCCTTGCCGAGGAGCAAGTCGCTGGAATCGTAGATTTCATGCTCCAGTGTCGCAAATTTGCGATTGTAACTGGCGACGCGGATTTTCACGCGTACGGTTTCAAACTCGCGAGTTTCACGAACAAACTTGTGCTCAAAAGAACGAGTCAAAATGTAGAACGAGGTATCCTTCAAATTGAACTTCGGCATCACGCGATTGAAAAAAAGCTCGCGGGCCTTGCCGACCCACATTGCATACATACCAAAATAAACATTCCCGACCGAATTTGTATCGGCATAGGTCGCGATGAGTGTGTGGATGAACCATTTGTCTTCAAAATACCCACTCAGACTATGCTGCACGACACCAGGCTCAAGGACAGTGACGGGACTAGCAACGCTCACGGCACTTTCGGGTCGGGTGGCCATAGCGGAAGCGACTGGGGCACCCAACTCCTCTGACTCGCTGACAAATTCTTCCGCGGACGATGGCTTTACCAAAAGCCAAATCACATACCCCAAAGGCAAAAGGGAGCCGATAATCTGGAATGCGGGCGACCTCAGAAAGTAGCCGAAGGAGAAGATGACGACGGCCAGACTCCCGATGCAAAACATCTTCACCTGCGGAATCGCATTAGCCGGACTAATAATGAAACAACGGAATATCGCGAGTATCGAATACCCCACAAAAAACGTGGCGTAGAAGATCATAAAAAATTCCAGCTCAAAGCGCAAAACGGCGGCAAGGAGGGCAACCACGCCAGCTAAGAGGAAAGCGGGAATCGGGGACGTGAGAAGGCGAGTTGGAACCAGAGAAAAGATCGGATGGTTACTCGTGCTCGCATTCGCTTGGAAGAACCACTTGAGCGCAATGTATCCGCTATCCAAAGTCGTGAGCACACACACACTCACAAAAACCGCATAGGCCGAAAACGTCCAAGCAGACACCGATGAGAACATTCTGAGCAGGATCTCTTGGCCATAGTTGTGGCCAGTGATACCCATGCGAATGAACTCCGCCGCGCCCCAATTGAGCGCCCATAGCGCTGTCAGGCCGTGAAAAAGAATCAGTAAAAAGAAAAGGCTCGAACCAATGATGTAGCCCGCCGCGATGGAGACCTTCTCGCGGTGCATTTGAATCGCCCTCTGCCACTGCTGGAGATCGAGCCACGGCCCGACAAGAAATCCAATCATGATGGGCACGGCGTATCCCCAGTAGTTCCAATCGTTCGTCGGCAACTTCGGAAAGGAAATGGGCCCGATCCCCTTTGAAGCTGAAACAAACATCAGGTAGATGACCGATGGCAAGAGCAGAAGAAAAAGCACCGTATGGCTGAACTTGATCCTCTTAATATCAAACTCTTCACCAAAGAGGATCGCCGCCGCGAGTATAACCAACATCACAAGTGGCATGAAGAGAAGCCAAGGCTCAAAGCCCAGCGGTTGCCAAAAATAGCGTATAAACGCAAAAATCGTGAGCGTGATGGCCAGAATCTGATAGAGGAAAAAAACCAACCGAAAGGGCTTAGACCAATTCGCGAAAAACTGAGCCAAAGATTCGGACCCAGACTGCCGACGAGCCAAGTGGTGCGTGACCAATCCAAAAATCAGAAGCCCAAGAAAATTCGGAACGGCAAATGTGAGAAGGCCAAAGAGTCCGAACTGCGTTGTGAACTGAACCGAAAAGAAAAGCCCCAATCCCCACATCCAAGAAAGGGCAATCGAGATGCCCCAAAGCACAGCACCTAGGGAACGAGGGAGTGGATTAGAAGTGGAATTGGCCATTGTGCGACTACCCATACAATGCCACCAAGTTTCCCGCAATCAGGAACGTTTTTAAAAATACAAACAGTCACCACCCTGCGACCCAACGAGACTTCACATCCGGGCCGCGCATCGAAGCGTGGCCCGGATAGAGAAGCGGGATTATCGGGACGCGATCACGTCTTCACTGATCACTGGTCCAGTTGCATCAGGTTCCTTAGATGGCTCAGGCACAGGTTTGGCTGTAGGCACGCTGGGGCTCACTTTCCAGAATTTAGCAAAGAAATGGGCTCGGTTATCGAGGATTTCCTTGGCACGTTGGCTACCGGTCACTTCGAAGTGCTTTTTGATGAGGCCTTCGAGAACGGCGGTGTCCCTCTCTGTATCAAGTCTCGAAATTGAAATGAGCTGTGAATTGTAGAGCGTCTCAAAACGATCTTCGAGATCGAGGACATAGGCCTCGCCACCGGTCATGCCGGCGCCGAAGTTTTTGCCCGTGCGCCCCAGAATGACAACCATTCCGTTGGTCATATATTCACAGGCGTGGTCACCCACTCCTTCAACCACGGCCGTGGCGCCGGAGTTGCGAACACAAAAGCGCTCACCCGCACGGCCATTGGCAAACAACTTTCCGCCGGTGGCGCCATACATAACGGTGTTTCCAAGGATCATAGCGTCGTGAGCGACAAACTTGGAGTCGGCCCTTGGTCGAAGAATAATCTCTCCACCGCTCATGCTCTTACCAACATAGTCATTGGCTTCCCCCGTAAGGATGAGCCGAACACCAGGCGAAAGGAAAGCCCCCAAACTCTGACCGGCGCTACCCTTGATTTTCAATTCCACAGTACCTTCGGCAATACCTTCCTCACCCCATTGGTAGCCGATCTCACCGGAGACCTGGGTTCCAACCGAGCGGTTAGTATTATGAACATCGTAGGAGAGGGAAATAGGCCTTCCATCCGTGATGGCATCCTTGGCGTCCTGAAGAACTGTCTCATCCAACGTGGAATCGTCCGGTCCGTCATTGCGATGACGGGTAGAGTGGCGGATTGCAGAAGGATCGTCTTTGGCCACATTCACCAACAGCGGCGAAAGATCAAGCGTGTTGGCCTTCGGATGGCCCGGAACCTCGCGCTGGCGCAGACACTCGACCTGACCCACCATCTCATCGATCGTGCGGAAGCCGAGTCG
>CAMDOJ010000025.1 GCA_945903555.1 Chthoniobacter flavus | reverse complement strand
TCCTCATCTGAGCCTCCTTCAACGATCCGAGCACAGATCGCGTTGTAGTCGACTCCGAGAAAGGCCGCGATTCGCTCGTCGAATCCTTTTCCGAGGTTGGCATGCAACTCCGTGTGAAGCTCACCTGCAGCCATGAGACGGATTTTGTCAAGCATGCGACCAAGGTAAACAATGCCACCGACCTGATCTTTGGGTGAGCGTGGGTATTTCATAGGTTTATTTGCGCTGAGCATATGGGCTTCGCAATCGGGATGCCAATTTTTGGGCTTACTCGGCCGTCAGCGCGAAGCGTTCGGAGCCTAGGAGTCCGGATTTCTCGAGGAAATAATCATAACCGCCCGGATAAGAAACTGCTTGGCCGGCATTGATGTGGAGAATGCGGTTGGCGAGTTTGCGGATGAAATGAACGTCGTGCGAGATGAAGACAAGCGTGCCCTCATAGGCTTCCAGAGCGAGCACGAGGGACTCCACTGTAAGGATGTCCAAGTGGGTGGTGGGCTCATCCATCAAGAGCAAGTTTGGTGGATTGACTAGAAATTTAATGAGGTTCAGGCGGGTCTTTTCACCACCGCTGAGAACGGCTGTTTTTTTGTGGATATCATCCTTCCGAAAAAGAAAGGACCCTAGAATGCTGCGGGCCTCGTCTTCACGAAGCGTACCGCTGCTGGCCATGATTTCCTCAAGCAGTGAGAACTCGGGATTGAGTGTGGCGGCACGATGCTGGCTGAAGTAGCCCACCTTCGAATTATGGCCGAATTGGCATGACCCTTTTTGGTAGGGGGCAACGCCTGCTAGGATTTTAATGAGGGTTGATTTGCCGGCGCCGTTGGGGCCGACCAATGCGGTGCGTTCTCCCCGCTCGATAATGAGATCGAGATTGCGATAGACCACATGGTCGCCGTAGGCCATTTGGACTCCTTCCAGAATGGCCGCCCTCTGTCCGCCCCGCTCGGGTTGAGGGATACGAAATCGAAATGGTTTGCGCGGAGCTTCTGGCCGATCGATTTTTTCCATGCGCTCGATTTGCTTGAGCTTGCTCTGGGCCTGAGCGGCTTTCGAGGAGACGGATCGAAAGCGGTCGGCGAATTCTTGGAGGGCGTCTATTTCCTTTTGCTGGTTTTTCCAAGAGGCGTTTTGGATTTCGAAGTTCCGCTCACGTTGGACCATGGCTTCGGAGTAGTTCCCCTTGTAATGGACCAGCTTTTGACTCGAGATTTCGTAAACGTTATCAATGAGTGCATCCATGAATTCACGATCATGGGAAATAAGTAAAAGAGCGCTGGAGCAGGTTTTCAGGTATTGCTGAAGCCAGAGTAGGGAAAGGAGATCGAGATGGTTTGTGGGCTCGTCGAGGAGCAGGAGGTCGGGCTCCATGACCAAGAGCCTAGCCAGATGCGCGCGCATCACCCATCCGCCGCTCAGTTCCTTGGCGGGACGATTCCAGTCGGCCTCGCTGAAACCGAGCCCTTTGAGCATTTTCTTTGCTTTGGCGTCCGTGCGTGGGTTGCTGAGCGCCTCGTGCATGGCGTGGGCTTCAAGATAGTCTGGGCCATCGACGATGCCTTGAGCTTCAAGGTCGGCGAGTTTTTTTTCCAAAGTCTGCACCTCGCCTCCGCGACCCGTTGAGATATCGAGCGCGGTTTCATGGCCCACCGCTTCTCCTTCCTGCGGTAGGTAACCTATCATGGTCCACTCATCGCGCTGAACTGTGCCGGCGTCGGGTTCGTCACGCTTGAGGATAATCGAAAAAAGAGTCGATTTGCCGGCACCATTCGGGCCTACGAGCGCAACATGATCGCCGTAGTTCACTTGTATCGCGGCGGAGTCAAAAAGGACACGTCCGCCGTGGGATTTTCTCAAATTTCGTATTGTGAGCATCTTGGTGGTTTAACGAAAGAAGCGGTTGCTACGACCAGTCGGGAGTGATCCCTGCAGGAGTAACGAACCGCCTCTCGATTTATATTTGTTGAACAGGATTTATCTAGCAGAAATCTTATACGATTTCTTCACCGACACTGTAACGCGTGAAGCGGCGGATAATAATGTTTTCGCCTAGTTCCGCTATTTTGCTTTTTACGAGATCGTGAATGCTAAGTTCGGGATTCTTGATGAAGGCCTGCTCCAAAAGGCAGATTGTGGAGTAAAATTTATCGATCTTACCATCGACGATTTTTTCAATAATGTTCGCAGGTTTACCAGCAACTTGGCCGGCGGCGACATCGCGCTCACGTGCAAGAAGAGCCTCCGGGACTTGTTCGCGAGAAACGTAGAGCGGGTGGGCTGCGGCGATGTGAAGGGTGACGTCTTTAACGAAATCACGGAAGATTTCGTTTTTGGCAACGAAGTCCGTTTCGCAGTTGATTTCGACGAGAACGCCAACTTTGCCTTGGAGATGGATATAGGAGGCTACAATGCCTTCCTTGGCCTCGCGTGAGGCTTTCTTGCCAGCACTAGCAATACCTTTTTTGCGAAGGATATCTTCAGCGGCGACGATGTCACCCTTCGCTTCCGAGAGGGCGTTCTTGCAATCCATCATCCCCGCATTTGTTTTTTCGCGGAGTTCTTTAACGAGGCTTGGTGAAATATCAGACATGGGAAATGTGTATTAAAAAAGAATCTTACAGTTGAAATGACAGAGAAAAAATGAAACCCATTGGCATTAAGTGGGACGTCAGGAACCGGAATTCACAGGCGCCCCATTTTTAAAACAAGTTTAAAAAACTTAATACGTGGTAATGGGATTCTACTCAGATACTGCGGCGAGCTCTGGAGTTGCCGTTTTTGCGGACACCCCTTTCGCCTCCAAGACGGCCTGAACGATCTTCGATAGGACAAGGCGGATGGAGCGAATCGCATCGTCGTTGCCAGCAATTGGGTAATCGATTTTCTCGGGGTTACTATTTGTGTCAACGATGGCGATGATTGGGATGCCCAAGCGGTTGGCTTCGGCCACGGCGATTTCTTCACGAATGGTGTCGACGACGATGAGTACGTCGGGAAGCTTGTCCATGGCAACGATTCCACCCAGATTGTGGAGGAGTTTGACACCCTCACGACGGATGGAGGAGGCCTCGGCCTTGTTGATCTTTGCAAATGCAGGAGATTTTTCGAGAGCTTGGATCTCTTTCAGACGAGCCACGCTGCGGCGGATCGTTGTGAGATTGGTGAGCGTACCGCCCAACCAGCGCTGATTTACGTAAAGCTGGCCAGTGGCTTCTGCCGCTTCACGGACAGCTTCTTGCGCTTGTTTCTTGGTCCCAACAATCAAGGCTTTTCCGCCATTACGGATGAGATTCTTAAGGTATGTGGTAGCGCGGTCGAGTTGATCGATCGTGAGACCGATGTCGATGATATAGATCGAGTTCTTTTCCTCGAGGATGTAATCGCGCATTTTTGGATTCCATCGTTTGGTCTGGTGTCCGTAGTGGACGCCAGCCTCGAGGAGCTCCGTCATGAGTTCGATATTCGGATTTTTAGCTGATTCTGACATGGTAGTTGGTTGGGATTAACTGGCGACTTTTTGTGATTCTGCTTTTTTGGTGGCTTCAAGTCCATCGCCCGATTGGGTGATAGCGATGTTACGATGGGTGTGGAATCCAGTTCCAGCAGGAATTAGATGACCCATGATGACGTTTTCTTTGAATCCGCGAAGGCGATCGACTCTGCCGAGTGTAGCGGCTTCGGTCAATACGCGAGTTGTGTCTTGGAATGAAGCGGCCGAGATGAAGCTGTCCGTCTCAAGGGCGGTCTTGGTGATGCCCAAGAGAACTGGATTAGCTTCAGCAGGTTTACCGCCTTTTTTGATGACAGCTTCGTTTTCGGCTTCGAATGCGAGACGGTCAACTTGGTCACCCCAGAGGAGAGTGGTATCTCCTTGCTCGGTGATTTTGACCTTGCGAAGCATTTGACGAACGATGATTTCGATGTGTTTGTCGTTAATTTCGACGCCTTGTAGACGATAGACCTCTTGAACTTCGTTGAGCAAGTGCTCTTGAAGCTCTTGTGGTCCACAGATCTCAAGGATTTCGTGCGGAACGACAGGCCCCTCTGTGAGTTGCTGGCCTTTTTTAACAAGATCACCTTTGAAGACAATGATGTGCTTGTTAAGCGGGATGAGGTGTTCTTCTTCCTGTTTCGTTTCTGGATCAATAACGATAAGGCGGCGCTTGGCGCGAACGGTTCCGCCAATGTCCACCACACCATCGATCTTGGCGATATCGGCTGCATCTTTCGGCCTACGAGCTTCAAAGAGTTCGGCTACACGTGGAAGACCACCTGTGATATCCTTGGTCTTGCCGATCTTACGTGGTGTACGAGCCACACGTTGTCCGGCAGGAACCTTGGCGCCTTCTTTAACTTCGATGTGAGCGCCTGCAGGGATAGAGTAACTGGCAAGGACGTTCTTCGCTTCGTTTACGATGAGAATCTGTGGGTGCAAATCTTCTTTGTGCTCAATGACGACCGTTCCACGCACTCCTGTGGAATCGTCAATTTCTTGGCGAATGGTGACACCAGGGATCATGTCGCGGAATTCGATGCGACCTGCTTTTTCTGTAATGATCGGAACGTTATACGGATCCCACTGAATGAATGTTTCGCCTTTTTTGACAGTCGATCCATCTGCAACCGAAATCACTGAGCCAACCACCACAATGTGGCTTTCGAGTTCACGGCCGTCTTTTGAATGGAGAGAAACACTGCCGTTCTTATTCAGAACGACGTAGGTTTTCTCGACGGTTTCAACAACCTTAAGTTCATTGAAGCGAACGGTACCATCATTTTTGGCTTTGATGATCGGTTGTTTGAACGTCTGGCTAGCTGCACCACCGACGTGGAATGTTCGCATCGTGAGCTGGGTGCCGGGTTCGCCGATTGACTGGGCGGCAATAATTCCGACAGCTTCACCAAGCTTGATGAGCCCGCCAGTAGAAAGATTGCGTCCGTAGCAATGCACGCAAATGCCGCGTTTGGATTCGCAGGTGAGTGCGGAGCGGATTTTGAGTTGCTCATGACCCACTTTATCCAGCGCAGCGGCAGTTTCCTCATCGACAAGCTGATTGGCTTTGATGATGGCTTTGTTTGTGATCGGATCTTTGACCGATTCGCAGCTTGTGCGTCCGATGATACGTGTCGAGAGGCTAACGACTTCTTCGTCACCTTCGTAGATCGGACGAACAACGATGCCGTTGGCCGTTCCGCAATCATCGATGGTGATGATAACGTCTTGAGCTGCGTCAACGAGCTTACGAGTGAGGTAACCGGAATCCGCCGTCTTGAGAGCGGTATCTGCAAGACCTTTACGAGCACCGTGTGCGGAGATGAAGTATTCAAGTACCGTAAGACCTTCACGGAAGTTGGCGGTAATAGGCTGCTCGATGATTTCGCCCGAAGGCTTAGCCATCTGTCCGCGCATACCTGCAAGCTGTTTGACCTGGGTGCGGTTGCCTCGAGCGCCGGAATCCACCATCATGAACACGGGGTTCATGTCGCGCTTGTTGTCGTTATACTCTAAAGTGCGGAAGAGAGCGTTGGCGATTTCTTCACCAGTGTGGGTCCAAATGTCTTGAACCTTATTTTTGCGCTCACCATCGGTGATAATACCACGACGATATTGTTTAGCAACCTCAGCGACCTCGCGGTAAGCTTTTTCAAGGAGTTGTGTTTTCTCCTTGGGAATCATCATGTCATTAATACCGATTGAAATACCAGCTTTCGTGGCTTCGCGGAATCCAAGCTCTTTGAGGAGATCGAGTGTTTCAACAGTTGTCTGCTGACCTGATGCTTTGTAGCAGCGCCAAATAATGTCGGAGAGTTGTTTCTTGCCACAAACCTTGTTGTAAAAACCAAGGGCTTTCGGCCAGATCTGGTTAAAAACAACGCGGCCGGCAGTGGTCTCAAGAACCTTTGGTTCTGGATCACCGTAAACTGTTGTTAGACCAAAATCGGGATTCTTGAACAGGATTCGGGTGTGAGTGCGAATGGCGCGATCGGTGAGTGCCAATTCCACTTCATCTTGATTGCCAAAAATAGGCAAACGCTTATCCTTCGCCGCATCCTCGCCGCGAGGCTTTTGGGTCAGATAATAGCAACCGAGCGGAATATCCTGTGAAGGAGTCGTGATCGGTTTTCCACTCGAAGGCGAGAAGATGTTGTTAGGAGCTAGCATTAACATCCGTGCTTCCATCTGGGCTTCAGTGGAAAGTGGGACGTGGACAGCCATTTGATCACCGTCGAAGTCGGCGTTGTAAGCCGTACAAACAAGCGGGTGAACGCGGATCGCTTCTCCTTCAATTAGGATCGGCTCGAAGGCCTGGATCGATAGGCGGTGAAGGGTAGGGGCACGGTTGAGAAGAACGGGGTGGCCCTTTGTGACTTCTTCAAGAATATCCCATACTTCGGGCGTCTGGCGCTCGATGAGTTTTTTCGCACTCCGGACCGTGTGAACGTATCCCAGTTCTTTGAGCCTTCGGATGATGAATGGCTCAAAAAGAACCAACGCCATTTTCTTGGGTAGGCCGCATTGGTTGAGTTTCAACTCAGGCCCGATAACAATTACGGAACGACCAGAGTAATCAACTCGCTTGCCGAGAAGGTTTTGACGGAATCGGCCGCCTTTGCCCTTGAGCATGTCGCTGAGGGATTTGAGTGGTCTGTTCGCCGCGCCTGTTACTGCACGACCATGGCGGCCATTGTCGAAGAGAGCATCGACCGATTCCTGAAGCATGCGCTTTTCGTTACGGATGATGACTTCAGGAGTTTTAAGCTGAAGAAGTGTTCTAAGGCGGTTGTTACGATTGATAACACGGCGATAAAGATCATTGAGATCGGATGTCGCAAAGCGTCCGCCTTCCAATGGAACGAGTGGACGAAGGTCTGGCGGGATCACGGGAAGCACATTCAGAATCATCCATTCTGGACGAGTCCTCGACTCCATGAATCCTTGAACCAATTTTAGACGCTTGGCGTATTTCTTCCTAAGCTGCTTGCTTTTGGTCGAAGCCATGCCGTTTTCAATTTCGACTTGGAGGTTGGCCAGATCGATATTTGCAAGAAGCTTATGGATCGCCTCGGCTCCCATGGCGGCGCTGAAGTTTTCACCATATTGTTCTTCTGCATCGCGGAATTCTAATTCTGTCAGAAGTTGGCAACGCTCGAGCGGGGTATTACCCGGATCGATCACGACAAAATCTTCATAATAGATGACGCGCTCGAGTTGGCGGGACGTCATATCCAGCATGAGTCCCAAACGGGAAGGCATGCACTTGTAGAACCAGATGTGGGAGACAGGTACTGCAAGATCAATGTGGCCCATTCGCTCACGGCGAACGCGAGAAACGGTGACCTCAACGCCGCACCGATCGCAAATAACACCCTTATGTTTAATGCGCTTATATTTGCCGCAGGAACATTCCCAGTCCCGAGTTGGACCGAAAATACGCTCGCAGAACAGACCACCTTTTTCGGGTTTGAATGTCCGATAGTTGATCGTCTCGGGATTTTTGACTTCGCCCTTGCTCCAGCTGCGCATGGAGTCTGGTGACGCCACTGTGATAGCTACCTCATCAAAACCGACTGGCTTCGAGTTCCCCATGGCTTCGCGGATATTAAGATCTTTCATGTATGATATGGTTCGTCAGATTTAGTTCGATTAATGATGTTTAGGCGATTCCTTCAACGAGAGCGGGATCTTTTCCGCCAACACGGACATCAAGGCCAAGGCCTTGCATTTCTTTGATGAGCACATTGAAGGACTCAGGTGTGCCCGCTTCGAGAGAGTTATCTCCCTTCACGATGCTTTCGTAGATGCGCGTGCGGCCTGCAACGTCATCTGATTTGACAGTAAGGAGTTCCTGCAAGGTATAAGCAGCGCCGTAGGCCTGCAATGCCCAAACTTCCATCTCTCCGAAACGCTGTCCACCGTACTGAGCTTTACCACCAAGCGGTTGCTGGGTGACGAGACTGTATGGTCCAACGGCACGGGCATGGATTTTATCAGCGACCAAGTGGCCAAGTTTCAACATGTAAATGTAACCGACGACGACCTGTTGGTCGAATGGTTCGCCGGTCAATCCATCATAAAGGGTGGACTTGGCGTTTTCATTGATCCAAGTGAAGCCTTCGACTTTTCGAGCTTCCGCAAGGAATTCCCGAATCTTAGATTCGGAAATACCATCAAAGACAGGCGTAGCTACTTTAAATCCTAAGGCCTTGGCTGCGACTCCAAGGTGAGTTTCAAGAACCTGACCCACGTTCATACGACTAGGAACGCCGAGAGGGTTCAAGACGATGTCCACAGGAGTTCCGTCTGCAAGATAGGGCATATCTTCTTCAGGAACAATTCTAGCAACAACACCTTTGTTTCCGTGGCGGCCGGCCATTTTGTCTCCAACGCTGAGCTTGCGCTTGCTCGCAATATAGACCTTAACTTGCTTAATGATGCCGGGATCAATGTCATCACCGCTTTCAATGCGGCCTAGGTTGGCGTCGCGATCATTGTCCAAGTCCACAAACTTGTGTTCAAACTGGCCAATGATTTCGTTGATCTTGTTACGAATTGGGCTCGGATCGATTTCAACGTGGTTGTAAACGCCGGCCAATTTGCGAAGGAGTTGCTTAGTGATTTTGCGGTTGGCGGGAATGATAATTTCACCCGTCTGTGCGTTCACTACATCGAGAGGAATTTTCTCGTTGAGGAGGATATTCGCGAGGGATGCAGTGAGTTGATCATGCAATTCTTCTTGGCGCTTGTTGTAGTCCTCTACAATCATCTTCTGCTGACGCTTGGATTCTGCCGGAGTCATCTTGCTGCGTGTGACTTCTTTTTTTGACGAGACTTTGACGTCCATGACAATGCCGTATGTGCCCGAAGGAACTGTGAGCGAGGTGTCTTTAACGTCGGCGGCTTTTTCACCGAAGATCGCACGAAGGAGTCTTTCTTCAGGGGCGAGTTCGGTTTCGCTCTTGGGAGTGATTTTACCGACAAGGATATCGCCAGGCTTAACTTCAGCACCGATACGGATCACGCCGTCTGCTCCGAGGTTTTGAAGGGCCTCTTCGCTGATGTTCGGAATATCGCGTGTGATTTCTTCTGGTCCCAGCTTGGTGTCACGAGCGCCGATTTCAAACTCATCGATGTGAATTGAGGTATAAATATCCTCTTTCACAACGCGTTTGGATATCATGATAGCGTCTTCGAAGTTGTATCCATTCCATGGCATGAATGCCACGAGTACGTTACGACCTAATGCGAGTTCGCCTTTTTCGGTGTTAGGACCGTCCGCAATGACATCCCCTTTCTTGATCGACTGACCTTTTACGACAATCGGCTTTTGATTAATGCAGGTGCTCGCATTCGAGCGCATGAATTTGCGTAATTCGTAAAGATGGACTCCATTTTCGGGATCGTGCTTGATCTTCTTTTTCCCTTCAGGAAGAGCTCCGTCCTTTGTGATAATGATATGGGTGGCTGTTACTGAAGCCACTTTTCCGGTTGCTTCGGCGCAGATGACTGCACGGGAGTCTCGTGCCACGCGTGCTTCCAATCCTGTTCCCACGAGAGGGGATTCGGATACTAGAAGCGGAACACCTTGACGTTGCATGTTCGAGCCCATGAGAGCCCGGTTAGCATCATCGTGTTCCAAGAAGGGAATTAACCCAGCGGCCACGGATACCAATTGCTTTGGAGACACATCCATGTATTGGATTTGGGCAGGCTCAACTTCGAGGAAGTCACCACGATATCGCGAGGAGACTTTTTCACCCGTCAAATTGCCTTTGGCATCGACTTCGGAGTTCGCTTGGGCAATGTAGAAGTTTTCGTCTCGATCCCCACTGAGATATTCGACTTCGTCGGTCACGCGAGCGTTGGCTACCTTGCGGTATGGTGTCTCGATGAATCCAAATTCATTGATACGGGCAAATGTGCTCAGTGAGCTAATAAGACCAATGTTCGGGCCTTCAGGAGTTTCGATTGGGCAAATGCGACCGTAGTGTGAAGGATGCACGTCACGAACTTCAAATCCGGCGCGATCACGGCTGAGACCTCCTGGCCCGAGGGCTGAGAGACGGCGCTTGTGAGTCAATTCCGAAAGCGGGTTCGTTTGATCCATGAACTGGCTCAATTGGCTGCGACCAAAGAAGTCGCGGACAACGGCGCTCAGAGACTTAGGATTAATGAGCTTCTGTGGAGTAATCTGGTCTGTGTTGATATCAAACAAGGTCATGCGCTCACGAACGAGACGTTCCGTGCGGGAGAGACCCACGCGGCATTGGTTCGCAAGAAGTTCACCAACTGTGCGGACACGACGGCTACCCAAATGATCGATATCATCGGTCATACCATCACCACCACGGAGCCGAACAAGATACTTCATCGCAGCGACAAAATCATCTTTTGTGAGTGTGCGCTGGTCGTTGCTGACTTTAAGTCCGAGCTTTTGATTGATTTTGTGACGACCAACACGGCCTAAATCGTAGCGCTTGGCATCAAAGAAAAGACGTTTGAGCATGCTACGGCTGTTCTGAACGGTGGGTGGGTCACCAGGGCGCAGTTTGCGGTAGATATCTTTAAGAGCCTCGTCCTCTTCGTGAGCCGGATCTTTTTTCAAAGATTTGATGATCGTGTCATCTTCCTTCGTATCGACGACTTTAACAGACTTGTGTCCAAGTTTGATGAGTTCGCGAATGATGGCTGTCGTGAGTGGTTCAAAAGCACGTCCGACGGTGAGTTCACCATCACGGATATCGGCGATGAGAACCTTCGTCGCGATGACTTCCTCGTCGAGTTTCGCGCTGAGCTTGAGGTCCTCAGTTTTATAGAAAAGATTAATGATATCTTCGTCGTTCGGATATCCGAGGGTGCGAAGAAATGTCGTGGCCAGAAATTTCCGGCGACGCTTGCGGCGATCAAGATAGACGTAGAGGAGATCGCTTGTATCGAATTGAACTTCAATCCATGAACCGCGATCGGGAATGATACGGAATCCGTGAAGGATTTTGCCGTTTGTGTGAACAGATGTCTCGAAACAAATGCCTGGAGAACGGTGCAACTGGGATACCACGACGCGCTCGGCTCCATTAATGACAAAAGTGCCTTGAAGAGTCATGAGTGGCAATTCACCCATATAAACTTTTTCCTCTTTAGTACTACGCTCGTCTTTGTAGCGAAAAGTGACGTAAAGTGCAGCGCTGTAGGTTAGGCCTTCACGCTGGGACTCGAGGGCCGACATTTTGGGCTCGTTGAGTTCGTAGCTTACAAAATCCAGTGAGGATTTGTCTTCGAAGCCAAGAATCGGGAAAAATTCACGAAAGACGGCCTGAAGGCCAACGTCCCTGCGTTTGTTAAGGGGGACATCTTTTTGAAAAAACTCGTTGTAGGAATTGAGCTGCAATTCAATGAGGTTTGGTGGCTCGATAGCCTCTTTCAATTTTCCGAAGTGGATGCGTTCAGACATGGTATTTGTGAGATGCCGCTAGTGGTTTTTGCCGGATTATCCGGCGATGGTCATCAGACGATGGACAAAAACGAAAATATCCGCCGACGAAAAAACGGCGCTTGAATCGCGCATGCTTTCGTTGACGGAGCTAAAATTTGTTTTGATGGAATTCGTCAGATGGCTTGTTTTGCTTTTGAAGCGAACGAGATAAATTAAAGGGACCCGCAGAGAGTACAAGAAAAAAATCTTATCTCTCTGCGGGGTTGAAACTGTCTTACTTGATTTCGACCTTGGCGCCGGCGGCTTCGATCTTTTTCTTGATCTCAGCAGCTTCTTCCTTGGTGACACCCTCTTTGAGGGCTTTAGGTGCGCTCTCAACGAGAGCCTTGGCTTCAGCGAGACCGAGACCGGCCACAGCTGCGCGCACTTCTTTGATGACGCCGATTTTATTTGTTCCGGCATCAGTAAGGATGACGTCGAAGGAGGTTTTTTCCTCTACAGGAGCTGCTGCTGCCCCTGGGCCCGCTGCTGCCACGGCTACTGGTGCCGCTGCGCTGACGCCCCATTTTTCTTCGAGTTGTTTAACGAGATCGGCGACTTCGAGGACGGTAAGTCCGCTGAGTTGCTCGACGAGTGCATTTGTATCTGCCATATATTTATTTTTATTTGGTATCGTCGCTCACCGAGGCTTCGGTGAATTTGAGTCTGGCGCCGCCAGACCGACAAGGAACCGGTTTGTGTTTTCTTGTTAGTCGCCTGCCAACCTTGCGGTGGACAGGCGAAATTCTTTTGGTTGGAACTATTCTGCGCCTCCCATGGAGTCGCCTTTGGCCTTAAGGACGCGGGCCAAGCTGGCACCGGGTTCGTTGAGAACGCGAACGAGTTGGCTTGCGGGGGCCTGAAGGAGTCCCAGGAGTGTGGCGCGCAGGACGTCTTTGCTTGGCAAGTCGGCCAAGACGGCAACCTGAGCAGCTGAAAGAGCCGCATTGTCGAGTACTCCGCCTCTGACTGTCGGTTTTTTGAACTCGGCGGCAAATGTCTTGAGGACTTTCGCTGCAGCGCAAATATCCAATTCGCCAGTGACCATAGCGGTCTGGCCTGAAAGAGACTCAGACATTTCAGGCATCTGCAGTTCTTGGGCTGCGATACGCAAAAAGGTATTTCTTACAACGCTGATTTTTGCTCCGGCTTCGCTGAGCTTGGTTCGCAGGGTCTCGAAGTGCGGCACTTTCATGCCGGTGAAGTCAACGATGAGGAGGTATGGCGAGGCTTTGAGCTTCTCGCGCACGTCGGAGACGATTAAGGTTTTCTCGGGTCTCATGATTTTTTAATTAGTGTTTCAGGAACGATGAAGGATCAACCGAGAGACCGGGTGACATGGTGGCGCTCAAAGTGATGGCTTGAACAAATGAGCCCTTGGCTGTCGGTGGGCGGGATTTGATAACGGCGTCGATGACAGCGACACCATTCTCGAGAAGCGAATTTCCGTCGAAAGAAATTTTGCCAACAGGAACCGCAACATTACCGTTTTTGTCGAGTTTGAATTCGACGCGTCCCGCTTTGACTTCCTTGACAGCTTTGGCTGTGTCGTCGGTAACGGTTCCAGTTTTTGGATTCGGCATCAAACCACGTGGGCCGAGGACGCGACCAAGCTTACGAACTTCGGCCATGGCGGCTGGAGTGGCGACAGCGACATCGAAGTCGGAAAAACCGCCGCTAACTTTTTTAATGAGATCTTCGAATCCGACGAATTCTGCGCCGGCTTCTTTAGCGGCTTCAGCGGCTTGGCCAGTCGCGAATACAAGGACTCGGACGTTTTTTCCGCTACCGTTGGGTAGTGGGCAGGTGCCGCGTACCATTTGGTCACTTTGCTTGGGATCTACGCCCAGCTTGAATGAGAGGGTGACTGTTTGATCAAACTTTGGTGCGGGTAGGGTCTTGAGGATTTCAATAGCATCCGTGAGTTGATACTTCCGCTGCGGTTCGATTTTTGCTTCCGCTGCGCGATAGCGCTTGCTTCGTTTTTGTTGCATTTAATATTGTGCAGTGCGAGCGACCTTGTGGTCTCCTGCTGTTGATTTTTTCCTTGGTTGGGAAGCCAGAAACTAAAGGGTTAACCTTACATGTCAAATAAAAAAACCAAAAAAAATTTGACTGTGCGGTTGGGGGGGGTAGTTTGCACGCTCCGCAGGGCGAGAACAACGCTCCTTGTCGGCATCCTAATTATGAAAGCCCAATACATCGAAGAAGCATCCAAAGTCATTACCGATACCCATATTCTCATCAACATGGTATCTCGCCGCGTTCGTCAACTCAATGCAGGCAGTCGCCCACTCATTGATGCGGGCGTGTCTGTGGGTCTTGCTGATGTGGCTCTCCTTGAAATCGCGCAAGGTAAAATCGTTTTGGCAGAGTTGCTCGTGGACGCAGCTTAAAGGTCTGCTGCGTGCAGCGGCGGAAATATGGCATCTGATATTACCACCAACCGAAAGGCCCTCCGAGATTACCACATTCTCGAGAGGTTTGAGGGCGGGTTGGAACTCAAGGGAACTGAGGTCAAATCGATCCGCGC
>CAMDOJ010000024.1 GCA_945903555.1 Chthoniobacter flavus | reverse complement strand
CCTCATCCTGTCAAGTGACCCAAGATTATTTCGGGGAATGGAGGAGAGAGACTGTCGTAGGCAACCATCACGTGCCAATTTTTCAAATTGCCTAGTTCGCCGGAACCACCCTTTGCAAGGCACCTAACCCTTAGGCCTCCAAATTGTAGACATAACAACAAATTTATGTCATCATGATAACATGATTCGAACTCAGATCCAGTTGGAGGTTTCTACATTTGAGCAAATGAAGACGCTCGCGGCCCGACTCGGCTGTAGTATTGCGGAGTTGGCGCGCAACAGCATCAAGGAAAAGTTGGCCCAGCATGACCAATGCGATAAGTGGGCTGCCTCCCAAAAGGTCCTCGGCCGATATAAGAGCGGGCTTTCGGATTTGTCCTCCAACCACGATCGCTATTTAGCCGATGAGTGGTGAGCCTGTTTTTGGCGATACGTCAGGATTTCTGGCATTGCTTGATACTGACGACGCCTTTCACTCCGCAGCCCTAGCCGAGTGGAAGTCGATGGCTGCAAATGGGTGTATTCTTTGGACGAGCGACTATGTGCGATTGGAATGCTGCTCGTTAATCCAGCGCCGATTGGGAGCGGCGGCCCTTCGAGATTTTCACGACGCCATATTGGTCTTGGCGAGGGTGATCATAGTTGGAGAAGAGGGATTCGAGCGCGCATTTGAAAAGTGGCGCCTCGTCCAGTCTCGCCAATTGAGCTTGGTCGATATCACCAGTTTTGACTGTATGCGGCAAAAGGGGATCACTCAGGCATTCACTTTCGACAGCCACTTTGCTCAACAGGGGTTTATCACATGCCTCAGCGAAGAAGGCTGAGCGGGCCAAAGGCACAGGTCTTTGCCACTATCACCGAATAGGGTGTCGATAGGAGTCCTTCGATGATCCCGATACGAAGGTTCTTTCGTGTGTTTTTCACAAGACCACCCTCTCTCACATCTGCATCTTTCACGTTTTACCTTCCCACATACAAACCCCAAGACGAAGCCGCTTTCGTTTATTCCACCCTGTAGAATTCAATCGCGGTGAACTTGTTCATATTGACGACAGGCACGGTCAGCTTTCCATCCACCACTTTCAGCGTTTTGCTTTTGCTCACGCTCACATCGACATCTTGACCGGTCTCCCGGCTGATATTCTTGGTAATGATGCGGGCTTTGTATTTTGCGCCTTCGGGAAATCCTTCTCCACGGAAGTTCACTTTAGAGAATTCATTATTATAATATTTTCCATTCTGGATGGTGGAAGGAATGGACACATGGGTCCAAGACTTGTCATTGGCACCACCTGAATACACGAGGACGGTGAAGGTTTTCTTGGTGCGGTTGTAGGAGGCGATCTTGTAATGCTCGTTGCCAGTCCAACCCGGCCCGGCAACAGCGATATCATTGCCCTCCTCGCCAGCCATCGCATGACGGATGACCTCATCCGTGCCGCCAGCGATCTGTGCATACCAACGCCAGACATAATAATGCAGGTGGTTGGGATCTGGCGGATTGATGTAGTCCTTGATCTTGAAAGACTCATCGGCCTTCTTGATCTTGAAATCGCAATCCGTTCCCTTCAGCCCCATCTTGGTCGTGACAATATCCGGCCCTTGGTCTTCTGCAGGGATCACTTTTCCACGAGCGAGTTGCTTGATCCTTCCGTTATAATCCCGCCGCTTTGTGAGACCCATAGACCAGGAACTTTCGTTATCCGACCACGGGAGATTGATGGTGTTCAGTCCGCGCTCTACGCATTTTCCTAGGATCGTGACCGTCTTGTCGTAGGCATCCTTTTCATTTTTGACCCCATCGCCATTCACATCCACGGCATTGATCGAACTGTCCCAAACGATCCAAGATTCCGAGGAGAGGATTTTTTTCCCACGATGTCCATTTTCATCCAACGTTTTTCGGACGAGATCATAGCTATCCCAAACGGAAGGAATAATCCCGCCATCCATCATTCCGTAGCCGTTAAAATGGTCTGAGACATTAATATTCAGAGTATCAACCAAGCCCATGAGTTCTTTATTCGAGGCCAATCTTCGGAAGTAATCGCGAGCCGCCACAGCACCCTTGCCTTCTAGGCCTGCGAGAGTCGGGCAGGCATCGCAGGGCGAGGCGCCGGAAGTAGAGACGAGAACGGACCTCGCTGGCGCTGCCTGGTAAACTCGGCGAACTGCCTTTGCACCCTTGATGAAGATTTCGGAGATCAGAAAATCGATATCTCCATCCTCCAGCATGCTTCGCATATTGGCTTCGTGGAAGAGTTGGTAAGACTCCACCCGTCCTTTGAAATGCTTTGCGATGCGAGTCACGAAAGCGCTGTATTCGTCCGTCTTCGGCTTCCACGGCCCCTCTTTTCCACTCACGGAAGCCCACGCCGGACAATGCCAAAAGACGAGCTCCGTCTTCACTCCTTGGGCGGCACAGGCATAAACGGCATCATCGATGGCCCTCAAATAATCCGACATGTGATTTTTGTAGTCGGTGTTTTCGATGTCGGGCTCGGCTTGGGCCCACGAGACCCAGAACTGCGCGTAGCTGCTGTCCTTGGCGATGACCGGACGGGTCGCATCGTAGGCATCGTTGCCGGGAATGGCGAATGGTTGCCACCGCACGCCCACGTGCATGTGGTCGGTCGTCCAATCATATTTATGGACCACTTTATTTTTGCTCTTGGGAATCGACACCGCCGGATAGCCGGTCGGAGGCACCTCCTTGGTGGCACAGCTAGCCAGAAAGGCTAGGCCCACCCAGAGACATGTGTTCTTCCAATAGTGTTCAGTGAGATCGGCAAGGGTTTTCTTTCTCATTTTTCTTTCTGGGCTTTATGGCGGGGGGGGTTAATGGATCGGAATCATTCTCAGATTCCGAGCAGACTCATGAAGATCGACTCCTTTTGGGGGAGCAATCACGATGGTTTCGTGACCGGGTGATGGATTTTTAAATGCATATCCCAGAAGGTTCTCGTAGCCGATTTTTTGGTCAAACTGCTTGTAGGAAACTCGATTTTCGTAGAGGGCATGCAACTTGTGACCTACCGGGAAAATGTTTTTGAAAGGCTCGGTCGGAGCCAGCGCATAGACGTCAGCCGTGATGAGTTGCTTTCCCGTCTTCCGGTCCTTCAGCAGAAAAACGGGCACAGTATTCTTTGCCGGAAATGCCGCGAATGCGCCCCAGCGTCTCCCTTCACCGGTTGTATTGATCACGCCTTTCTTGATCCAGACGGACTGGACCGCATCGCTCTCAAACTCGATCTGCCTTATTCCTGCGAGACCTGAAAGCCTTCGAGTTTCTTCGCGAACTTGGTCGAACGTTCCGGTCACGAGATACCAGCGAAGCGAAACAGAGTCTCCCGGCCGCAACGTGGTCTTGGTGACCTGTTCGGAGACTTCGTAGTCCCGTTCCCTGCCCTCGCCAGCTGTTCCCCACAAGATTTTTCGCTCTCCCTCGATGCGACCTAGAATCTGTGGTCCCTTCGGCTTTTCAAAATATCCAACGGCATGGGGCCCGAAAACCTTGGCCAGAGCTGGCGAATCGCCCTTGCCTAAGTCGCGTACCCAAGCCACCCATCCTCCGCTGGAGGCCAGCAGGCGATTGGGATTCTCGTGCCACCCCCAAGCGCCCTTCTGCTCATCCCAAGTGCCGTCGTCTTTGGAGAGGATCGTATGAGGAAGGCTGGATTTACGAACCCCGCCCCATGGTGTGCTGAGGTAGTCCAAATCGATATCGCCAAAATTGTGAAGCACTTGGTTGACCTCAATGACTCCGCTACCGGCATCCCTGTACGCCGTATAAATAAGGAGGTCCGATTTCCAGACGCAGGGGGACCGGGCCTGCTGCATCCAGTTGACCAGCTCAAGCGTTTTGGTTTCGGGATTCCAACGTTGGCGCAGACATGGCGAGTAAAATGGGGCAGGAGCCCGACCTCCATCAACTCCCTCCCCCTCCACATAAATGCCCGACTGGTGCGCAAAGAACAACATGGGGTAGACATCGGCCCACGCCATCGGGTTGTTGAGTTGGTATTCTTGAATGGGGGCGGCCAACGCCTCGCTCGTTGCAACGGCTTGCCATACCTCATCATTCCATGGCGAAGCCTGTCGCTGGGGAGGAACGGATTCCCCATATGGCCCCCGGAGCGAGTAGATTTGACCTCCCTTTCCCACACCTAGTCGCCAACTGCCACTTTCAATACTGGCTAGAAAGACCTGCTTTTCATCGACACCTGGGTTCCACTCCGATCCCGATGGCTTATAGGTGAAGGAACACGTTGTCTCTTCCCAAGATGGCGTAAGTCCCGAATCTGGGAACAAATCCAATACCGAACTTTCCCTGTATTCGGGACGGGGGTTTTTATCGGTCGTCTTTTTGCATGATGAATGTGCAAACGCAGCCAACACAACTGCGAATGCACTCAGTGCGGGGCGAAACAACGCTGGGCGTAGCGCTAGGACTAATTGATTGAGTGAGGCCAGAAGCCTTTTACATTCCATTCAGGCTTATTTCCTTATTTGGCAGATTTCTCTTGGGGAGGGAGCGGTTCTACCGTCCCTTCGGTTTTTTGGGAGGCTTCGTCGGACCGCTTTTTGATCATTTCGCTCAACTCCGCGTCCCCACCTCTCGCGATCATGATGGGAAAAAGTTCATCCCACCATTTCTCGTAAGCAACGGACATCGATTTGACGCGCTCGAGATTTTGCGCCGCGATATCGTTCTGACAGGCGATATCGTTTTTCAAATCATAGAGCGCCCACCGACCGGGCGGCGTGACACCCCAATGGAATTGGGCATTTTCTTTCGTGTAAATGGCCGTTTGGGCTCCCTGCTCGACATTACGCAGCGTATCGCACTCGCCTAAAATCTCGCCAGAACAAGTTGGCGCATCGCACGCACGGTTCCGGACTAAAATAAAATGATCCTGCAACACGCAGGCCTTGGAGTATTTATGAGCCGCAGCCATACCGCTGGCCCAGCGTCCTGTATGAATAAAAACCATGCGATCATCGTGCCAAGCGAGCGGCGCTTTCGCTTCCAAAAGCGGCACCAGACTGAAGCCTTCGAGTTGATCCTGTATTGGTTTGGGAATTTCGGTTCCGGTGAGTTCGCAGATGGTCGGCAAAAAATCCAGATGCGCCGTGAGGTTGTCGACTTTGTGGGGAGTCCATTTCTCCGGCCACCGCCAAAATGAAAAGGCTCGCGAACCGCCTTGCCAGGCCGTGGTTTTGCATCCTCTCATCCCCGCATTGTAAACATCGAGACCGCAGGTCGGCCCGTTGTCGTTCATGAGCACAACGATTGTGTTTTTATCGAGCTTCCGCTCTACCAGAAAATCCAGCAGTCGACCGATGTTATAATCCAGATTCGCCACCATGCCTAAGTAGGTGGCCTCTTCGTCCGTCACCTTCCCTCGAAAAGGCGCAATGAATTCCTCTGGAGCCCCCAAAGGCGTGTGCGGCGAGATCGTTGCGATTTCGCAGAAGTAAGGCTTGTCGCCAGACTCCTCGATATACCTCATTGCTTCATCAAAATAGATATCCTCGCGAAATTTCCCTGGGGTTTTTCTGACCAACTTTTCGTTGTGGTGAACAAGTCCGTCGAATAAGTCGCCATACACGTTCGAGTAGAGATCGAAGCCCCGATCACTGGCCCTGTATCCTTTTTCCGTATTCCCGCCGAGATGCCACTTCCCAATGAGGGCGGTTCGATAGCCGGACTTTTTGAGCAACTCAGGAAGAGTGACGGTATCTTTGTGGAGACGCTCCCTAGGATCTCTTGTGTGAGTGACGCCACTGCGAAATTCGTGCATGCCGGTGAGCAGCGCTGCGCGGGTCGGCGAGCAGGAGGGACTCACATAGAAATTATCAAACCTCACGCCCTCGTTGTGCATGCGATCGAAGTTTGGCGTTTTTAGAAGCGGATGCCCGTGCGCCGACAAGTCTCCGTAGCCTTGATCGTCCGTGAGGATGAAAATGATATTCGGTTTGACCGGAACGGCACTTGCAGGAGCATCAGCAACGACTGGTGCGAGGGATAGGCATTGCATCGCCAAGATGGCGGGGAGGAGTTGGCCTTTCATCACTCTTTTTTATTTTTTGTTGGAGTGGAAACAGCGAGGGCGAACTTCGAGTATTTGACTTTGTCTTTATCGACAGTCTCCGAATCCGGGAGGTCTGGGTAGCTCACGAGGAAATTATTTTGATCAATGAGATTGATCACATAGTGGGTCGTTCCCTTCGGCAACTCTGCGACAACCTTGTTTTCAGGCATGATGCTGGCTGGAATGCGAAACCACTCTTCGAAGGGCTCTCCGCCATTCGTAGTGTAGAGCAAATGGGCATTCGTCACCTTGGCGCCATGATCTTGGTAGATGACCTGAGCCGTCTGTTCCTTGAGTTCCTGCGAAAGGATGGTGGGCACATTTTCTTTTTTCGGCAGCTCATATGTAAAGTGGGGGTTGAGGTAAGGGAAACTCGCTCCCATTTCTGCAAGGATTTCGGTCAAACGTTTATTCATTGCCACGGCACGGTCATTCATCTCGGCTGCGAGATTTTTGGCTTCCTCGATATCCACCCTTTGAGGCTTTCCGCTTTCTGAATTATAGAGCCGATAGAGCTCCAGCGGCGGACTACTGGGGTTACGGATGTAGTCGTAGTTTCTCACGAGCTTGTAGTCGCCAATACGGATCGCACTTTCAAGTGCAACGCTATTCGGGAAGTGCCACACCATGGTGTCGCGCGGCTTTCCGTGGGCCTCACACACGAGCGATGCGTTGGCAGCATCCCCTTTGAGCAACGCAGAAATGTCCACTCCATCGAGTTTTTTGCCCTCTGGTTTCTTGGCACCAGCTAGCGAGAGAATGGTGGGATAGAAATCCAATCCGTTGACCATGACCTCCGAATCCACGCCCGACTTGATACCGGGGCCTGTGATAATGAGGGGCACGCGCGTGCCGCCCTCCATCAGCGACATAGCGCCGCGGTCGAGCGGGTAGTTATCCGTTATGGTTTGTCCGAAGATGGTTTCCATTCCGCCACTATCCGAAGTCAAAATGAGATACGTGTTTTCGCTCAGTTTGTGTCCAGGCCAACGCGGATCATCAGTGCTCTCGAGATATTGAGTCAGCTGCCCGATGTAGTAGTCCAACTCCTCGATCATGGCACAGTAGAAGGGATTGGTTTGTCCCTCACCCTTCCATTCCTCTGGGTTAGCGGGCAACTCGACGCCCAGCTTCTTCACATATTTATCCAGAAGCGCCTTGCTGCGCGTTTGGATGGGGTAGTGAGCGAGCCATGTCGCATAATAGAGGAAGAACGCCTTGTCTTTGCTCTCCCGAATAAATGTCAAAGCATCCTCATTGTTCTGATCTCGCGCGAATCCCTGCGCGTCTAAACGGTAGCGATCGTCTTTCTTGTCGGTTGCAAAACCGGTGAGTCGGTTCGGTTTCATCGCCGCAGTTATCCCCAGATTACTCCGCGTCCAATCAAACCCTTGATCCTTCGGCTGCGGGAACGAGCAGTGGTCCATCCCCATATGCCACTTGCCAGCGTGACCAGTCGTGTAGCCGTTTTGTTTGAGCAAATGGGGGAGGGCCAACTCGTTTTCCAGCATGCGTCCGCTATGCCAAGGTGGCATCATGCGGTGGTGTTCCCGATTGTATGGCACAGCGGGAATCCCACCCAGCACATGCGTCCTCTGCGCGCGGGCAGGATGAATACCGCTCATGATCGCACAGCGACTCGGAGAAGACGTTGGCCCGGCAGCATATGCTTGACGGAAAAGAACACCCTTTTTTGCTAGAGCATCGATATTCGGCGTCTCCATGGCTGAAGGTTTATCGATGTCGTAGCATTTCAAGTCCTGCCAACCCAGACTATCGGCTAGCAGAAGGATCACGTTAGGCTTCTCTGGGCGAATCGGCTCGGGAGGAGGTTGCTGTGCCTGCAGAAAGCCACCACCCAACCCCAAGAGAATGATCGAAATAATGACTTTTAAATGGCTGATATTCATAAAATACGACGGCATTCTCATAACATAAAAAAACAAGCCCATTCTCAAGACTTTTCACCCCTCAATCCGCATTCACCCTGCGGAAACCGCTTACAATGCGAAGCGGGAGATATCCCAAAGTGTCGGCACCTTCAAACTCGTTTACGAATTGATGGGAAGGATTTTTCAAGTCCTCAAGGATGACGTCCGTAGGCTTTAAGTTCGTGGGCGTAATCCTGCTGGAGTCGGCGGTATGTCCACCAGAATGTGAGGCCGGACAAAACCACGAGTCCGCAACCAATCCACCTCGAGCCAATGAGCAGCTCACCAATGCCCTGAATGAGAGCAAAGACCGAAACGAGACAAATGAGCCAAGAGAACATCGTGCGACCGAAGTCCTCCACCGCGTCGTAGGGTTCCCCCAGAGCACGGATAACGGGCTTCCAACCGAACGAAAACGGACGCGCCTTGAGAAGAAACTTTTTCAGATTTTCCATTGGCTCAGGTGGAGTGAGTAGCGCCACTGTGACTGAGCAAATGGTGACCAACAGAATGGCCAAGGCGATCCGCGCGCCAGTAAGCGATTCGTCCGTGGAGAAGGGCACTGTATCAGGCAACTTGAGAATCCAAGCCATCGGGCGGTCGAAGGCTTTAAAAAAGAGCATGGCAATGACAACACCCCATCCCGAAAGGAAACCGGCCACGGCACCAAATCGGTTCATCCGCCACCACATCCACTGCATGAAGTTGATGAGGAATCCGCCAGACCCGAGCACGTAGAAAATGACGAGCAATTGCTGGATCGAATCAGCTGTGAGAGCGACGACCGCACCGGCAGTCGCAATCAAAAGCGTCGCAACGCGGGAGATGACCACGTAGGTCCGTTCCGAGCAGTCCTGCTTAATGAAGCGACGAAAGATATCGTTCATGATGTAGGAGGCCCCCCAATTGAAGAGAGTCGAGATTGTCGAGAGGAACGCCGCAAGCATCGCCGCGATCAGGAGTCCGCGCATTCCACTCGGAAGCACCATCATCATCATCTTAGGATACGCGGCATCAGCCTTGGCGATTTCGGGAATCAAAACCATCGAGCAGAGCGCGACAATGATCCACGGCCATGGCATCAATGCATAGTAAAGAATGGTATGAAGTAACTGCGCTCCGCTGGCATGCCGGGAATCTCTACAGGCCAAAAGGCGCTGGGCATTGTAGCCGCCGCTGGTAGCGACCCCAAGGCCAACAACAATGAAAGTGATCATGTCCCAGAGCGGTAATTTCGCAGGCATCATGCTTAGATCTTTTCCCGCCCAACTACCCATGGCACCAAGTCGCTCAACAAGCACATCCAGACCGCCAACGGCAATCACCGCCATCACCGCCAGCAAAATCGTGCCAAGCGTCGCGAGAACAAGCTGAAAGAAATCAGCATAAACCACACCGGATAGACCGCCGAATACAGAAACAGCGATACCAACCGCAACCACAGCGATGGTAGCGTAAATCCGCTTATCATCTGGCAGGCCGAGAGCCTCAGTCGAAATGGTTTCCATCGCCTTGATCACCCATCCGCAAATGAGCGGGCAAATGATCAGCGCACCGAAAGCCCCGCTCCAACCGCGTAGGAGCTTCGCGCAGCCTCCGCCGTAACGGGTCTCGATGAACTCCACGTCGGTGAGGAATGCCATGCGGCGCCAGCGACGACCGAAATACACAACCGTGAGGACAGATCCGACAAAGGGCCCCCAGAATTGCCACACATATTGGATGCCCTTTTCACGCACGAGCGAGGTCACCCACAGCGGCGTATCGGCGGCGAAACTGGTGGCGGCTAGCGACGCTCCAGCCGCTAACCAATGAAGCGAGCGTCCGGAGACAAAGAAGGACTCCATGCTCTCGCCGCCCGACTTGGTAAAGTAGAGGGCTATTCCAATGGAAATGGCGAGCACACCAATGATACTGATATAATCAATCCAAATAAGGGAGTTTTGCATAAAGCGCGGAGGTTTGAAACTGCTCCTCGAAGGTTACGAGGACTTGGGAATGTTAGTGGGTTTAAATGGGGTGGGCAACTTCTAATCCCTTTTCGCCAGATTCCCCACGCTGGATCGAGAGACTTTCATAGAAGGCTGCGATCCTCGCGCCTGCCTTAGGCCATTCGCGATGGCGTTAGATTGAAGCGACAAAAGCAGACTCATGGAAAACACCCTCGAGCGAGTGAACGATTCCCTCGGCCGATTCGACGCTCTCACTTTGAAGCTCCAAACTCTTGCCGCGATCGTTACCAAAAAGAACTCGCCGTTTTTCCCCTGTGAAGCGGGCGCGCCACCAACCCTGAGTGCGGTCCCACTCGAGGTTAAGAATTCCACCACCTCGCAAACGAAGGCCTTTGACGCTTCCACGACGCCAACTCCATGGGAGAGCCGGGAGCAATCGAAGCGTACCCGGCGTCGAGAACGCGAGCATTTCGTAGACGGCGGAGGTGATGCCATTGTTCGCCTCGGTCTGGACGAGCGGACGGGGCCCCTTGCGATAATCCATGGTGATGCCCATATCGCGAAGATCGTTGTGGGCGGTAAAGAGGTTCACGCCAACGACGGAGCGGCAGAGGAGCTGAAGGGATTGTAGCGCGCGGCCGGGTTTGCCGAGGCGAGAGTAGATATGCGCCATGTGCGAAAGCGACCAACCAGTCTGATCCGCGAGGCCGACGACGAGGCGTTTCTCAACCGCCACGCGGCAGGCCTCGAACAACTCGGTGCTGTCGGGCGTGATCTCGAAACCGGGGAAAAGCGGATAGAGATGCGAGAGATGGCGGTGGTGGTAGTTGTCCTTCTGGCGCGGGTCCACCCACTCGGCGATCGCACCGTCCTCGTTGATACGATAGGGCGGAAGCTTTTGGAGCATCCCCTGCCAGCGCTTCGTATCCTCGTTGTCGCCACCCTCGACGAGGCGCACGGCTTCGATGAGGTTGCCTAACACCTCGCGAACAAGAGCAAAATCCATCGTGGCATCAACACAGATGCGGGCTGGATGGCCCTTGGCAGTGACATGACCCAGCGGGTGGTTCTCTGGCGAGTTGCCAGGGTAGCTATGCAGGAGTCCGTCCTTGCCTTCGACGAGGAAGTCCTCGTAGAACCACGCGACCTCTCGCATGAACGGGATCGCGCGCTTGGCAAGAAATTCACGGTCGCCGGTGTGGAGCCAATAATCGAAATAAATCTGGGCGAGCCAAGCCCCGCTTCCAGTCCAAAATTGAACGTGGGCCTGAAGGTTCTTTTTCAGGCCACACTCGGGCGACATATAAAGCGGAGGCAGGATGCCTCGGCAGGCGAACATGTTTTTCGCATTCGTTCGGAAGTCGTCCATGCGTTCCTCGAGTAGATCAAAAACGCCCTCGACACACTCGGGCAGGCCGCCGGGCAAAGCTGGCCAGATGGCCATCTGGAGGTTTTCATTGAAGAAAAAGGTGCACCACCACGGCGGGAGGTAGTTGCCATTCCAGATGCCTTGAAGGTTCGGAGGGAGAGTGCCTTTGCTCGCGGAAGCAATGAGCAGGTAGCGGCCGAAATTAGCTAGTCGCGCAAGCAACGCGTCGGGCACGTCGCCACGGTAGGCTTTGAGCAGAAGCTCGTCGTTGGAAAGTTCCGCGCTGTCCACATCGAGATTGAGCACGCAGCGGCCGTAGCGTTCGCTGTGGATCGCCTCATGGCGGGCCTGCAGGTCGGTTCTGACCACGAGCGTGGCGAGCCTTTCGGTCTCCGCCTTCAGTTGATCCGGAGTGGGAGCGATGAGCATGTTGGCGACAATGCGGCAACCGGGCTTGGGAGTGACGCGCACGGTATGCCCTCCCACGCGAGCAGATTCAAGCTCCCCCCAATGGGCGATCACGGTACAGGACACTTCATCGGGACCATCGAAGCGTGAGGCGAGCCAACCGGGGCCGAATGTTGTCGTCTGGCGAATGTTCAATGGTTGCTGGCGGTCGGTGTGGTCAATAGCTTCCGCGAGGTCCTGCGGGGCAAACCACAGCATCATCTCAGCCGGCGCGCCACCTTCCTCGCAAGGGTTGAGCACAAAGCAGGCATCGGCCGAGGAGACAAACGCGGTGCGCTGGAATTGTTGGCCGTTGAGTTGCCAGTCCACACCAGCGACGCCTTTCGAGAAATCTAGCCATCGACGGTAGTTGCGGAAGGCTCCGGGAATCTCGCGGCGGATATTCAAAACCGGGCCGGGAATGTAGTGCGCACTGTCGGCTATGTAGCCGAGTTCGCGCCAAGCTCGGCGATAGACATCGTTCGCAGTGGCAAAATCCCCAGCGTCGAGAAGGCTTCGAACCTCTGCGAGCATGTGGGAACTCTCAGGAAGTTCCGGCGAACTGGCACCGCCGAAGTAGCGCTCGTGGTTGAAAAGGATGCGCTCATGAGCGAGTCCGCCGAATTGCATCGCTCCCAGTTCGCCATTTCCAAGAGGGGAGGCGTCACGCCAATCAAATGCCGCGCTCTCCATCCACGACGAGTGGGTACCTTGGAATTCTTGTTTTTGGATCATAGAAATTTTAAAAAGGGATACGATTTACTTTTGCTTGATCTTAATTACCAGAGGCAATCGAAAAATTATTTTCCCGGCCCAGCTGCGACTGGCTCAATGCGGCAGAAGTAGGCTCCTTGTGGCTTACCTGAAGGACGCTGACCAGAAATCAGAGGCTCAAAGAAAAGATCTCCAGCGGGAATCTCCACATTCATCCGCACCACAATATCTCCTTTGACAATTTTTTGAGCGAATTTTTTTCCTCCGATATCCAGCGTGGCCTCCCCTTCTGAAAATGGGGTGTCATCGCCTACGCCGACGGGATGCTGGCGAATTTCCAACTCGTAGTTGCCGGCCTTCTCATTGTGCATCATCCAACCGCCAGTCCCCCCATCGACACCGGAAGCCTTGCCCCCTGAGATCCACGCCTTAACGACATCTTGACTGCACCCAGCGCCGCCGTTCAAAGGTTCTTGCGTTGTATGGCTGGGTTGCCAGTCCATCAGGGTCAACTCCAATGGACCTTGGCCGAGACGGCCCATAAATAGAGGCTGCAGCGTCAGGGCATCAACCTTCACCCCATCCCACCAGTCGAGATAGGTTGTCCGCAGACTCTCACTGACCTCGGGATTTTCTTTTGAAATGTCCTTGGATTCACCGGGGTCGGCTTGCAGGTCGTAGAGTTCCTTTCCATTGACGAGGCTGTAGCGTTGGTTGCGGATGGAGGAACTTTTGAAGGGCAATTTATCCACGGTTGTTCCTGAGGGCCAGCGAGCAACGTGCATGGGGATGGTACGATCCGTCCAAGCCGCAGGCTGTTTCCCAGCGATCAGGATAGGAAGAAGCGAGCGGCCGTCGGTCTTTGGAAACTTCGATAAGTCCAAGCCGCAAGCTTCACCTAGCGTAGGCAAGACGTCATACATGCCGGCCAAAGTGTTCACCGTGCTCCCAGCCGAGAATCGTCCTTTCCACGAAAAAACAGCCGGCACACGCACCCCGCCTTGATATGGGCAGGCTTTCGAACCGCGCAAACCTCCTGAGAAATCAGCCATGGAAGATCCATTGTCCCCCATAAAAATGACCACCGTATTGCGATCGAGACCGTTTTTCGCAAAGGATTCCAAGAGCTTCCCGACTTGGGCATCGATATTAGCGATCATGCCGTAGAATTTTGCGACTTCTTCCTTCAATCCCATGGCGCGATAGGGAGCAGCCCACTCGTCTGAAATTTGGTGTGGGCCATGAGGCGCATTGAGAGGTATGTAACAAAACCACGGCTTCATGCCTTTTTTGATCCAGCGCTGGGCTTCGCTCACAAAAACATCGGTCATGTAGCCTTTGAACGGCTTCCACTCCCCATTTTCCTGAAGGTAGGGGTCAAACATCGTGCTGCCCCAGTAGTCCGGCGTTTGACCGACCCCTCCACCACCTATGAGCAATGCATGGTCAAATCCGCGGTCGTTGGGATGGAATAAACTCGACTCACCTAGATGCCACTTGCCGAAAATGCCGGT
>CAMDOJ010000023.1 GCA_945903555.1 Chthoniobacter flavus | reverse complement strand
CAATTGGCCTTGGAACATTCGCAGGCCGAGGTTGCGGCATCCATCGCTGACCACGATCAAGCGCAATTCGACAGGCAGAATGCCGATGCTGTGATGAACGAGGCGGGCAAAGAAGCTGCCGGTGTCGAGTCCCGCTTGGAAATCCTGCGTCAGCTTCAGGAACAAGGCGAAGGATTGGATGAAGGAACGCAGGCTGTTTTGCGCGGACTCGACAATCCGGAGTTTTTTCAAAGTGCGATTGCGGGAACGCTGGCCGGACACATACGCGTTGAGGAACGATTTATTCCCGCGATGGAAGCGGCTCTCGGGCCGGCTTTGCAGGCCGTGATCTTCCGCGATCCCGATGCCGCCAAGGCTGCGATTCAGACATTGCAGGGAAACAAGCTCGGTTGCGCGGCGGTGATTCCTGCCAACTGGATTTCAAGTAGCACGGAAGCGTACGATGGGGAAATTCCCTTCGGTGTTCTTGGGCGCGCATCTGATTGTGTGAAGGGGGATGGCGAGGGTGCTGTTTTGGCAAGGCAACTTTTGAAAGGGGTACTCGTTGTCGAAAACATGAGCGACGCATTCCGGTTGCGATCTGAAAACCCCCGGTTTGCCTTTACCGCACTGGAAGGCGGATTCATCAGTCACAGCGGACTCATTTATGGTGGGCAGTCGGGCGACAATGCGGGCCAGTCGACACTGCTGCGCAAGGTGCAAATCGAAAAGTTGGAAATCGCACTCACTTCCGCCACCGCTCGTATCGAAGATCTGGCCATCACTCGCTCGAGGTCGGTTGCCGCTATGGAAGCCGCGACGACGCGCCTTCGTCATGCCCGCGATACCCAGCAGGCCGCGCAGGTCGAATCTGCCTCCATCGAAAATGAACGTCGTCACATGGAGCGCCAACTCTCTGACATCGAAGCCAAACGCGGATCGTTCCAACGTGAGACTATTTCGATTGAGGAAGCTATTCGTAGCAGTCTAGCGCGATTGGGCGAACTCGAGGCCCGCATCGCCAAAACGACGTGTGCTCTCGACGGATGCCGAGCCACGCGCAACGAGTGCGAAACGCGAATCCAAGTCGCCCGTGTAAATGAAAGCGACGCCTCCGATGCGCTAAATGAAATTCGCGTGAGGGTTGCGACTGAGCGCCAGCAACAGGAAGGACTCCATCGCCAGCGCGGCCCCATGACGGCTCGCATCATTGAGCTCAATGAGCTTCTCGATGCCCGCCGAGTCGATATCTCCAACTACGAATCGCGTATCGAGTCGCTCACCGTAGAAAATGCCTCGCTCGATATTTCGATTACGGAATGGCGTGAAGAACTTTCCATGGAGGAAGCCAAGTTGAACGCACTGATGGCACGGCGTTCCGAGGTTAACGCTCAAGCCGAAGCCGTGGACAACGCGCTTCGAGCTGCACGGCAGCAACTCGCGCAACTTCATGACGAACGCAGTCGATGGGAAGTGAAAGCCGCTCAGAGTGAGATACGGTTGGAAAATATTCGCACTCATATCACGCAGCGCTATCAGGCCGATTTGGAGGCCTTTGAACCTGACACCTACGCGCTCCTCTGCGCCCTTCGCGATCGGGATCAGGGGAAATCCGATTCTCCCGAAGAGGCCGATGCGGCTACCTCTGCGCCCAAGGTGGAATCTGTGGTGGAGCCACCACCAACGCAAAGCGGATCCATTCCTTGGGACCGCATTGAGCAACTTGTCAATGAACTGACAACACGCCTCGACTCGATGGGCCCAGTGAATATCGATGCCATTCAGGAGTTCGAGGAGCTCGAGCAACGGTATCTATTTTTGGAAAAACAAAACGAAGACTTGGTATCCTCCAAAGCGGAGCTTCTGGAAGTGATCGCGAAGATCAACCAAACGACTAAGGCACTCTTTGCCGACACCTTCGAGAAAGTCCGCGTCAACTTCCAAGAGATGTTCACCGAGCTTTTCGGCGGGGGTCGAGCGGATCTTGTTTTGGTGGATGCGAGCGACCCACTCGAGAGTGGCATCGACATCATAGCGAAGCCACCCGGCAAGCAACTCCAGAGCATCAGTCTCCTCTCAGGTGGGGAGCGAACGATGACGGCGGTCTCTCTCCTCTTCGCCATTTATATGGTGAAGCCGAGCCCCTTCTGTGTGCTGGACGAAATGGATGCGCCGTTGGACGAGTCGAATATCACTCGCTTCATCAAAATCCTCGATCGTTTCACTGGACAGAGTCAATTTGTCGTGATCACTCACAACAAACGCACGATCAGTCGTGCCGACATGCTCTATGGAGTGACCATGGAAGAACACGGCGTGAGCAAACTCGTTAGCGTGAAGTTCAGCGGAAAATCCGAGGACTCCGAGAAGTCCGATCAAAGCGTGGCGAATGTTTTTGGGAAATCCGAGAACCTTGCGAGTGAGGATATCGCGATAGCTGACTCCGTTGCGGACAACCTCCAACCCGAGACCCTTGAGGAAGAAGTGGTCGCAACATGAACCTGTATCAAAACCTCAAAGCGGCTGTCCAATCGCGCCTCGACGTCGTCGCCGATCACGCCTTCCGTGATCGCGATGCCGCGGCGCACCTGGAGGCGCTGAAATCTGCGGCTGCGCATCTAGACTTATTGGTTGCGAGTCTTCCCTCCAACACAGATCCCACACTCCGCCATTATCTCGAGCGTCAAAGCTACACCAAGGCGCTGGCGTGGTTGCAGGACTCGGCTATGAAAGACCTGCTGAAGTGATGAAAAAAGTGAAATATGTTCTGGGTAGCACCATTTTCAAAGAGGGGGATTTAAGTCAGGAAGCCTACCGCATTATTAAAGGAAAGGTCGAACTCACGACGGACGTGGATTCGAAACCCGTGATACTAGCTCAGCTAGGCAAGGGGGATATTTTTGGTGAAATGGCTATGATAGATGAGCGGCCAAGGACCGCTTCAGCCCAATGTTTAAAGCCTACCGAATGTGAGGTGATGGATCCCGGTGATTTTCAGTCCCTCATTTTGGATCAACCCGCCCGCTCGCTCCCCTATCTCTCGGCTCTATTTGAGCAATTGCGCTCCGTGACAAGCCGATTGCAACATGAAGGCCGTGTTGCACCCCAATCCCAAGTGAGCCCATTGGAAAATGCGGTTCCAAATAAACCAACGCCCATTGAGGCGCATCCATTTTCTCCATTTCAAATGCAAGCAGAGAGTCAACAAGAAACCGCCGTTTCGACGATCATATTAACACCCATGACTCCGACGTGTTCGTCCGTCATGCCTGAAGGATATGAAGCGATGCAGTTGGTTAAGTTTCCCTTTTGCATTGGGCGTAAAACGCAGTCCGGCTCCCACCATGTCGAAGTTTTATCCGCAAATGATTTTATGATTGCTGACATGTTGCCATTTCAGGTTTCGCGAAATCACTGTTCGATCGAGCGTGAGGGGGATCGATACTTTGTAAGGGATCGGGGAAGCACGTTGGGCACCATCGTGAATGGGGTTCCTTTAGGGGCAAAAAAAGAGAGACTCATTTATGAACTCTTGCCTGGGGCCAATGAGTTGATTGTGGGATCGAAGCAGAGCCCGTATGTGTTTCAGATCAATCTGACCTGATCGTGAGAGGGCGCTCTAGTCGAGAATCTGCTTTGCCGCTTGTGGAGAGGGAAGGCCCCAGCTTTTCCAGCGCGATAAGTATTCACTGCGCGGGAGAAGGATGTAATGAGGAGCGGCGTCCGCACGAAGCCAAGTGATCAAATCTCGAATTCGGGGTTCCGACATCACGGTGCAGCCGGCCGTCGGGATTTTCGGACCTCGCTGGATGTGGAAAAAGATGGCGCTTCCCGCGCCCGGGATGGGCTTTTCCGTATTATGCTGGATTTCGATAAGCCATCGGTGAGGGGGGTCGTTCAAACGCATGCGCTGCTTTTCGAACCACGCTGGGGGATTTTGAGGATCGACACGCACATGGCGGTTGTAGTTTGGCAACGAGGGATCATCAATCCATGCGTCCGCATGGGACATTGTGTGAAATGGAAAATCGGCCCCCTTCGGCAAGGTGTTGTCATAGGTGAAGATTTTCCCAATTTTGAAAATGCCGACTGGCGAGCGCTTGTCACTTTCGCACTTGAGGGGGTGAGTAGCCTTTGTCGGAGTGGTATGCTCACCAATCCCCCATGCAAGGCCGTTGCGCCCATATAGGACATCCCAAGGCGGCGAGGCGGGCGCCCATTCGCGATCCCGTTTTTCGAAGAGTTGGAGACGACCCCTCGAGGAGTTCCAATCGGGAGCGATGGAAATAACGATTTGCTCGGTTTGCGGAGAAATCGCATCTGCCTTAAGGCAAAGCGCTGAAAGCAGGAACCCAAATAGGATCAGGTAGCGCATGGGTGGCTCTCAGCGCAGGCGGGCAACAATCAAGGCTTAGCGGGAACGGCTTCGATGGCGGGTTGAGCGACCGAGGCTTCTGGTGCACCTGCTGATGATGAAGAACCTGGTGTGGCAGCGAGGCGAGAGAGTTGGGATGCAGCCATGCGAGCCACTGGGGACTGCGGGAATTGTGACCCTATCATGTTGTAGGATCGGCGTGCTTCCTCGCGCTGGAATGATCGAAGATAAATCTCCGCTTCCGAATAGGCAGCATAGGGAGCCGCATAGCTTTGGGGATATTGTGTGACCACTTGCTGGTAGGTCGCGATAGCGGATTTAGTATCACCTGCTGCGTCTTGGTTTTGTCCGATACCCAACAGAGCGCCTCCAGCGAGTTCATGTTGTGGAAAATCTTTCAGAAACGCACGGAAGGCGGCTGTGGAGTCGTCCCATTTGCCTGCATCGCGGAGCAACGCAGCGATCCGCAAGCGGGCATTGGCCGCCGGGATGCTCGAAGGATATTTAGCGATGAGAGCTTGATAAGCTTCGATTCCGCCGGCTTCGGCGAGAAGCTTTTGAGCTTGGTTATTGGCTTGGCTGCTTTTAACGAACCAAGCGATGGTGGCCACTACCGCGAGCAAAAGAATCGCAGCCGCTGTGAAAAAGCGGGATTTGTTTTTCTCCCAGAAGAGTTCGTTGTCCAAAGCAGAATCAGCTAAGATAGGGCCTTCAAAAATCGGTGTTTGTGAGGTGGCCATATTAACCGCCTACCTCCGCGCGGGCTGCATCGGCTAGGGCTGTGCTCAAATAGCGTTCACCAGTCGAGCAACCGATCGTGACGATCAGTTTTCCGGCATTTTCAGGACGTTTCGCAATTTCGATGGCAGCGTGGACGTTCGCTCCGGTGCTGATCCCGCCAAGGATGCCTTCCTCCTTAGCGAGGCGCCGTGCCATGGCAAAAGCGTCATCGTTGCTGACTTGGATGCACTCGATGATCTGGGCTTCACCAGCGGCATTTTTGAGGTGGAGGTTATTTGGAACGAATCCGGCACCGGTGCCTTGAATTTTGTGCGGACCTGGCTTGACAGGTTGACCGGCAAGGGTCTGAGAAATGACTGGGGAGTCGGCTGGTTCCACCGCGATCGCTTGAAACGAGGGTTTGCGTGAGCGGAGCGCCTCAACGCAACCGGTGATCGTCCCGCCTGTTCCAACGGCCGAGACGAAGATGTCCACTTTGCCATCGGTGTCGGCCCAGATTTCTTCGGCCGTCGTCTTTGAATGGATCGCGGGATTCGCAGGGTTGTTAAATTGTTGAGGCATCCACGCGTTCGGGGTTTCTTGAACGAGCGCCTCGGCCTTGGCAATAGCGCCTTTCATTCCCTCGGAACCAGGAGTGAGAACAAGCTTCGCGCCTAGCATGGCAAGGAGGGTGCGGCGCTCGAGGCTCATGGTTTCAGGCATGGTGAGGATAATCTTATAGCCTTTTGCGGCCGCAACGAACGCCAAAGCGATGCCGGTATTTCCGCTTGTGGGCTCGATGATGATGGTATCTGGGGTGAGGATACCACGTTGTTCGGCATCTTCGATCATAGCCATACCGATGCGGTCTTTCACGCTCCCAAGCGGATTAAAGAATTCGCATTTGAGAGCGATGGTGGCGTTGAGACCGGCTGTGACGCGGTTGAGTTTGACCAGGGGTGTGTGGCCCACGGTTTCGACGATGTTGTTGTAAATCTTTCCCATAGGTTAAAGCGTGAGAATTCGATTACTACACAAGCCAACCCACTAGTGCAACACTGATCGAGGGGATGATGATTATCCGGTCGTTCGCAGCCCGCTTGCGATCGCGTTGATGCTCAGGAGCACTTGAGGAAGTAGTTTATCCTTGAGCGGTGTCGTAGTCGTGGCGCGCCATTTTGAAAGGAGTTCTACTTGGTGAATATGAAGGGAACGTAAACCCGCGTCGCGGAGGGCGAGGGTCTTGAGCATTCGCGGGCGGCGGAGTTCCAGACTGCCTCCAAAGACCTCTGCCATCATCGAGCGCGTCGCATCAAACTCGTTGAGAATAATAGCGAGTATCGTCTCCCTGATTTCTGGATCGGTTACAAGGCTCGCATAGAGGGACATGATATCCCGATCCGCACTCGCCAGGTTCGTCTCCACGTTAGTGAGAACATAGTAGAGGAAAGGGGATTTTTTGAGTCCTTTGGAGAGACTTTGGAAGAGGGTCGGGCGATTCGCAGATAACTCGCGAAGCGCGCTGCCCACGCCGAACCAACCAGGAAGATAGTGGCGGCTTTGATTCCAGCTGAAGACCCAAGGAATGGCGCGCAGGTCTGCCAGCGTTCTTTGACCGCTTCGCCGCGAGGGCCGAGAACCGATACGGCTCGTCTCAAGGGCATCAATCGGCGTGGCCTCCGAAAAGTAGGCCATGAAGTGAGGGTGCTGGATGAGTGAGGTGTAGGCGTTGCGGCTGGCGGAAGAAAGAAATTCGCAGGTCGGCAAGAAGTCGGCGTCAGTGGGACTCTGGGATTGTTGAATGGAAACGGCGGCGACACCGGCCTGCAATAATTCAAGGTTGTGGACCGCAGAGGCGATGTTGCCGTATTTTTGGAAAATGGTTTCACCTTGTTCGGTGACACGAAGATCTCCTCGAACCGAGCCTCGCGGAAGGGCATCCAAAAAGCGATGTGTGGGGCCTGCGCCTCGGCTGATCGTACCTCCGCGTCCGTGAAAAAACCGGATCTTAGCACCCGCTTCATAGCCCGCCTTGGCGAGGGCTTGTTGGGATTGGTGAAGGGCCCATTGGCTCGCGAAAATGCCGCAGTCTTTGTTGCTGTCGCTATATCCGATCATGACCTGCTGGATCGGCATGTTGCGCTGGGGGGAAGGGATTCGTGCCACTCCGCAGAGCTGGAAGTCGAGACTGCGTTTGGTGACTGGGTGGGCAAGAAAACTCCGAACGATGGAGGGTCCGTTTTCGAGATCGTCGAGAGTTTCAAAAAGCGGAACGACGGGGACCTCGCATACAAGCCCCTCCAAGGACCAGTGCGCCAAACCGACTTCGCGTGCGAGCAGATAAACGCAAAGAAGATCGGAGAGCCTCCTTGTCATACTCACGATCAGTGATCCGATGCCGTCGTGGCCGAATTTTTGAATGTGCCGGCGAAGGACTCTATAGCAGGCAAGAACAGCATCTGCCTCGTGTCCCGCCGTGGCATCGGCTCCAATAAACGGACGCGGTGAGAGAAGTTCATTTTCCAGAAAAGCAATGCGGCGCTCTTCATCCCACTTCGAGAACGAACTGTCATCGTTGCCGCTGGCCTTGAGAAGTTGATCGATGGCAAGATCGTGAAAGTGGCTATTCTGCCGGATATCAAGTGAGGCGAGGTGAAATCCGAAGGCATCCAACGCGCGCCGTACGGGTGAAACGGCCGTGTCGGCTAGGCGCCCCGCTCCACTTTCATGCAAAGAGTCGGATAGAAGGGCCAGGTGGGTCTCCAGTTCGTAGGGATGGCGATATTGGATCCCACCATCTTCAACGAGTTTCGCCTCTTCGACTTCGCCGGTGGTGACGGGTAGTTTGCCTTGAAGGAAGAGCACAAATTGACGCCAAGGTTCGTCCGAGTAGCTGAGCTTGAGACTTTCCGCAAGGGCCGGATTTTCATTCGAGAATTTTGTGAGGAGGGATTGGAGGGAAGCCGGAAAATCTTGGAAGTTACTTGAAAGGGGAAGCTTGGTTGCGAGGTCTTCCAGTTGTCGGTAGAGAACAACAAGGCCATTTAAGCGGAGCTCTCGCAAGCTTGATTGAGTGACGGAAGCGGTGACGAGGGGGTGGCCGTCGCGGTCTCCGCCGACCCATGTGCCCAAACGAATTTTCGGCCGACTGCGTGGGTCCTCGAGAAGACGAGCATCAAAACCAACGGATTTCCAAGATTGAATCAACCTCTGGTCGAGTCGTGAGAGGGCGAGAGGAAAGACCTCTCGGAGATAACAAATCACGCCTCGGCGCTCGGTGGCCACATCAGGTTTTTCCAAGAGGATCTCGCCGGTGCGCCAGAGTCTCTCGAGCACGACCTTGATTTGATCGCGGAGGTCGTCTCTTTGAGCGGGTGAAAGTTGGTTTGCTTCCCGTGCAGTGAGGAGGGCGTGAATGGCGCGATGTTGCTCAAGCACGGCCGCGCGTTTCGCCTCGGTGGGGTGAGCGGTGAGAACAGGCTCAATGCGGATTGTGAGAAGAGCGGCGGCGATCTCTTCCGGCGACATACCGGAATCGGCGAGGGCGCGCAATTGGTTCGGCCAAAGACCTGGCTCGGATTCGCAGCCTTTCTCGATTTCGCGCGCGCGCCGTGTTTGGAAAGCCGCATTCTCCTCAACCATATTTAGGAGCTGGAATGCGATTGATGTCGCCTGCTCAAATCCCTCGGAGCATCCGGCCATGGTTCCAACCCAAGGCAACCGCTCGGCCACTTCGTCCTCACCGAGTTCGTGTAAAACCTCTTGGAGACACCTCATAAGAAAATCTAAATCCACAGAGATTTTCTCAAAGCCCGATGCAATATATTCAGCCGTTGTATTCACCCTAGTTGCGGACTCTTGCGGGTTTTGAAGAAAATTTCAACGCCCGAGGTTGTTTTTTGCTCAAATATTCTCAATGGGGTCAAACGAAGCGAGGGTTTGCTCGAGCATCGGCATGGTTACACCACTGTGGAGGAGCTAAAACGAGGAGAGGACTTTCGATCTATTTGACAAGCTAGAAGGTAGAAACCAGCTGCGGTAGGACTGGCGGTGTTGAAGTGAAACTAAGCAAGTCACTCTCCATACACGCCCTTGGCACCGTAGGATCCGTAGTATTTACCCGAATAGTAATAGGCATAGTAGCCCCCGCGACCGCTTGGAAGGAAGTTGAGAATCAGACCAGCTGGGTGGGTTTTAGTTTCCTCCAAAGATTTAATGGCTCTCATCACCATTTTCTTCGGTGTGGTGAACGCGCGAACAACCAGCGTGCAAAGATCAATGTGGGGAGCAATGAGGAGTGTGTCACTCACAGCCAGTAGGGGAGCGGAGTCAACGACAACGCGATCATATTTCGAAAGTGCTTCTTTCAAGACACGATCGATATTCTCGTAAGTGAGCAACTCGGAGGGATTCGGCGCACGACCACCCGCCGTCATGATCTGCAAGTTCTCGATATGTGTCGGAACAATGGCATTTTTCATCGTGCAAGTCCTCATGAGTACCTCGGAAAGGCCGGGCTTCCGGTTCTCACCGAAAAAAACGATGGATCCACCTGGCTTGCGAAGATCTGCATCGATAAAGAGGGTGTTGAATCCCTGCTGCGCAAGGGTCACTGCAAAATTCGAACTGCAGAATGTTTTGCCTTCGCTTGGCATGGAACTCGTGAAAAGAAAGGTGCGGGCATCTTCATTGATGCGGTGAAGCGTCAATGAGGCTCGAAGAGATCGGAAGGATTCGGCTACAATGCCAGACCGTTCTTCGTTGGTGACAAGGACGCTGGCTCTGGCATTGAGGCTAAGTTTGGGAATGGCGGCGATGACGCCAACGCCAGTGACATTCTCGACTTGATCAACGGTTTTCATGCTTGTGTCCATGAAGAACATAAGCAAAGCCAGTCCAACGCCTATGGCAGCGCCGCCCAGAAGCGATTGAATCCACTTTTTCGTTACACTTGGGCGAATCGGGCCTGCACCTACTGCCGTTTCATGAATGCGAACAGGAGATTCCGTGAGCTGCTTGGAGACATCGACCTCCTTGAGGCGCGAGATAACGGAGGCGTAGAGGGCCTGATCCGTTTGCTGTTCACGATTAATGTCGTTATACTCGATGGATTTGTGGGTGACTTCGAGGAGTCGCTTCTCAGCGGCTTCTCGGGCTGTTTTCAATTCTGTGGACTGAACTTCCAAGCGATTGCGGGAGTTAGTTAACAGGACAACGGAATTCTTGAGGATCAGCTTCAGGTCGGCTTTTGTGAGTTCGATTTGGCTTTTGATGGCGATATAGGTGGGGTGCTTCGACCGGTAGCGTTGAGCCACGATGGTCAAATCTCTTTGCCTTGCATTCAAAGATTCGGAATACTGAACGACCTTTGGTTCCGCTGCCACGCTAGGTAAATTGAGAAGTTCCTCCGGTTCGCCCGTATTGGCTCGAATAACGGCCAAGTCACTATCAATTTGTTCAAGGCGGCGCTGAATAATGGCTTGGTTGTTTGAAACCTCGCCCACTTGGCTTTGAGCCGAAGAGAGCATAGTTTCGATGGAGGCGGCGCGTTCCCTCTCGCGGAAACTCTGCATGGCTTCCTCGGACACGCGCAATTTTTTACGCAGGCGGTCGGCTTCCTCAACCAAGAATTGAGTTGCGGACTTGGCGGCATCCGAGCGCTTTTCGAATACATATCGTATGTATTCATCAGCGTAAGCATTCGCCAACTTCACGGAAAGGTTCGGATCGCGGCTCGTTATTACGACATCGATCAAGCGCGTCTGGGGTCGATAAACGACACTCACCATTCCGGAAAGTGAGCCTGCTGCGCGATCGATACTGGCATCCTTTGGGGAAATCCCGACAGCGGAAAGAAAGCGAGGATCCTGATCAAGCTTGAGGCGAGTACTGACTCGCTGGGAAAAAGGATAGCTACGGATCAAATCCACCACGGTATTGATCATGTCAATACTACGAATCTGTTCGTCACGCACTTGTGAGAACCTAGGATCCAAAATGCGCGCCTGATCTTGCTCGATAAAAAGAACGGAACGCGCACGATAGGTTGTCTCGATCTTAGATAGGGTGAATCCGGCATAAATGCCGCCCAAAATCACGCAAAGAATGATAATCCACAGGCGATCGATGACCGCATGAAAATATTCCCGCCAATCAATTGACTCAAGGGGTGGTGCGGATTCTGGCGGGCGTGGTTGAATGGCCTGATCTGTGCTCATCGGAAGTGATTCTTAATGGAAAATAGGGTCTCGGGAATCAATACCAACTTTCACCGACAGTGATGATATCGCCCGGCAGGACATTGAAGCTCCCGCCTAGGGGATCCTCGAGCTTTTTTGTGTTGACTTTCATGGTTTGAGTTTTTCCCTCAACCGATCGCTTCACAGTGATATTTTTGGAATCTGCGATGCGACTGAATCCGCCAGCCATGCCGATGGCTTCGAGGATACCCAGTGACTCGGTACCTTGAAGTTCGTAACTGCCAGGTCTTGTGACTTGTCCGATGATCGTGAATTTCCTTTGGGTGTAGGAAACAATATTCAGATAGACTTGGGGGTCGACGACATAGTCGGCATTAAGAAGTTTGCGAATATGATCTTGGGCTTCCCTCACGCTCATGCCGGCGACTTTGACTTCACCCAGAAGTGGCAACTGAACGCGACCGTCGCGGGCAATTTTGGATTGCATGTTCAAGTCAGGTTCTTTGTACACCATCAAGTTGAGCGTGTCGCCAGTGGATAAGATGTAGTCACCTTCACCTGCGATCAAAGTGGGTATAGAGGCGTCCGAACCGAGCGGCTTTTCCGCTGTGGCGGGACCGCTTTCCTGAGACGAAGCGGGAGCTGACCTGAAAGCGCCTGCGGGCGCGGTCGGATCCGCTTGGGTTTGAGGAGCGGGTAGAACTGGCGGCGCTGCGGAAAGAGGCTGTAATATCGCTAATGCGGTAAATATAATGACTGAAAAAACGGCGGGAAAAAAGGATTGGGAAAACATGCCAGTAGGAATCTAAACAGAACAACTTAGAAGGTCAAATTCAAGCTAGTGCTGAAACGGGTTTGAAGTTCACTAGCGGAGTTGCTGCCTTGGCCGGATGTAACCATCATCGAATTTTGCCAGGAAGCCCACTCACGAAGGCGCCAACTGAGTGTCGCGTTGGTAAGGAAGTGATCCGCAGGTCCCTCGGAGGCGTTTGTATTTTTCGAGTCGGAGAGCGCGACATTTCCCGTTTGCTCGTAGCCGGCAGAGAGGGAGAGGCTGGTGCCCTTAATAAGAGTTTGGGAGATGGTGACAAGACCGCCACGAGTGACATTATACTGATCGGGAGCGAGGCTGGAATAGCCTTGGTTCTGATAAACAGATAGCGATAGACGAGTTTTTTGCCGAGCGTTCCATCCAGCCAAGAGGCTGAAGTTCGGTCGGATATCAGTGCCTTGAAAGCTGTAGCTGGTTTTGAAATAGGTCTTCTCTGTTGGCGTGTAATTGATCCCGATATTGTAAATGGGACGAATGCCTATGGCTTCCGAGTTGGCGGAATCCTGATCGGTCACGTAACCCGCGCCACCACCTGCATCGATAGAAAATTTGGGTGCGAGTTGATAGGTCGCGGTTAGCATGGCGTCCAATGAGCGGCGACCACCCCCATCCGCATCTTGGAGCTTCTGGATCTCCTCGTTGCTGCTGAGTGAGAATCGCAAATTGGTTTTTGCGGAAACTAGGTAGTCGGCAAATGTACTTAGGCCAAGACTTATGGTATCGCTGTCTGGTTGAGCTGACTGTCCTTCGGCAACCTGTGAATCGGAGGTCTTTGAATAGGAGATAGAGGCCGCGCCGCCAGCGCTGAAGGAATCATTGATGATGTAACGTGCAGAAAGTGAGGTCGAGCCAGTTGTCTGCATGTTATTTGATCTCGTGATGATGTCATAACCGCTTCCGTTCGAAGCGCTGGCAGTGAGACTCAGCGAAAGGCGAGACGAGTTGTAGTCGATGTTGATGCCCGTCGACATGGAGATTGGGTTGCGCTGGCTTCCTTCGCCCGCAGCGGTGTAGTCGGGATTGTAATAATGGGTGTAACCCGACGAGAAGCGTGTACCTACTGTCCAGAGTCCGATTTCCCGTTCGTAGTGAACCGAAAAGCTGGGAGAGGAAAAAAGGCTGTTTCTACCAGAGGAGAATGAGGGTTTGCCGCCCGAAAATTGGGAGGAGTATTCCCACCCACTGGTCAGGGCGAGGGAGAATTCCAGCGGGCCAAAGCGGAGTCGATTTCGGAAATTATCCGCAAGGCGATCCATGTTTTCGGAGAGCGTGGTCGCGGTCTGCTCAGGTGCGTCCTCTTCAGAATCCTGCTCGTCGAGGCCACCACTAGGCTGAAAATAATGGGGCGTGATTTCACGATCATCGTGTGGACCAACCCATCGGGAACGGAACTCCGCTTCACGAACGGTGAGGACAGTTTGGGACGTTGCCTGCACTTCCACAGGAAACATCACGGCGCAAAAAACCATTGCGACACTAAAAATGCGAACCAGCCATTTAAGTGGTTTGATCATTTTTGAAGATCAAAAAAAGGCTAAAATCATGGGGGTGTGATCACGGTTAGTTTAATGCAAAAATCGGACGTGTGTTCCAAGAAACGCATAATTTAAACCTAGGCGAGGTGTGCATTATTTATTTATTAAGAAGTGAGCGACTAAAACAAAAATCTTTTATCTGAAATTTGAAGTAAGATGTCTATTCTACTTTGGTCTTATGGTGCCTGATATTAAAAAAACAACCACGGTTGCTTGGCATGATGAAATGAGGGGTCATGAAGTCAAAGGGGGCTTTTGATAAAAAAACAACGAGTTGTCAATTTCAAAGAACGGGATTGTCTGCGATCCCATGCGTAGAAAGACCAACTTTTGTGCGGGAAAAAAATGGGCAGTGAGGGGATCGAACCCCCGACCAATAGTGTGTAAAACTACCGCTCTA
>CAMDOJ010000022.1 GCA_945903555.1 Chthoniobacter flavus | reverse complement strand
CCTTTACTCAATACCCTCGGCAGCAAAGTCTCCCGCTCCAGTGAGGTCACGACCATCTTAAAGACACTCAGCATGGAAGTTGAAAAACTGAAGCAAACCGGACAATCTCAAATCGACCTTGAGTTGCAGATTAGCGACACGGAATCAGTAAAAATCCGACTTCAGGTGCGCGGTGAAGAGATTCGTAGCGTCTTCATCACAGAATCCCCCGAACTCCGCCAAGCCCTCCAAAAATCTTGGGGCGAATTTGCTCAATCCAGTCGTGATCGCGGGTTTCGTTTTGGAGACCCCACCTTTCAAAACCCATCCCCTCAAAACAACTCCACTTCAGAGCAAGGCCAACAAAGAGGACAGTCTCGCGATCAGCAAGCGGACGCATCACCCTATCCTGGATACATTAACCGCCAACAACCTCTTCGTTCCTCAACAAAAACCGATACCGCCGGCTCCGTTTCCCTTTGGGCTTAAACGCTCCTTACTAGACATGACGACACCTACCGCAACACTCGCAAACGCGACCTCAAATCCCAACGCAGGATTAACAGTCAATCCCAAGGGTGGCCAAAAGACCCTAGGTGCCGACGATTTCATGAAGTTGCTCACCACGCAACTCACCGCGCAAGACCCGATGAATCCAATGAAGGACACGGAATTCATTGCTCAAATGGCCAACTTTTCCTCTCTTGAGCAAATGCGAGGATTATCCAAGTCCTTCGATTCCTTTGCATCCGAGCAAAAGCTCACTTCGGCACCTTCCTACTTGGGGCGCCAAGTTACAGTCTTGGATGCAGTCGCTGGTCAAATCAGCGGCGTTGTTGATGCGATCACACTTAAAGATGGAGTTCCTGCTGTAGTGATTGCCGGCAAATCCTACGAAACCAAACTGATCACGGGCATAACAACCCCTCCACCAGCACCAAATCCTGACGTTGCAACCACGACAACTTCAGCATCAATCACTCCCGCACCACAGTCATAAATCATTTATAAAAAGAAAATTATGGCACTCCTAAACTCCTTCACCAGCGGCGTCTCGGCAGTTAAAACCTTCGGCAAAAGCCTAGAAGTCATTGGCGACAACATCGCCAACGTCAACACAACGGGATTCAAAGGCTCGCGGATCACAAATCAAGACAACTTTAGCCAAACATTTGAGCGTTCAAGTGCGGGAGTGGATCCTGTTCCAGCGACATTTGCAATGCAGGTGGGATCTGGGACGAGTGTAGCCAGTATTTCCCAGAAATTCATACAGGGTGTCCTAAGCACAACAGGCAGCCCAGCAGACATTGGGATTGCAGGCAACGGCTTCTTCCAAGTTATAAATCCATTAAATAATGAAACTTTCGTTTCCCGCGCTGGTGATTTCCGTGTAGACAACCAAGGGTTCTTTACAACTCCACAAGGTTATCGACTTCAAGGCAAAGCCGGAGACATTAAATTAGCAACTCCGCCAGAAGACGCCTCACTCGAATCTTACTCTATCAACTCGACAGGTGTCCTGCGCGAATATTACTCAGACGGCACTAGCAAGGAAACAAATACCATCGTCCTGCAGAATTTTATAAATCCCAATGCGTTAATGAAAACCGGGATGAATCTTTTTACTGGAATGGACGCTGCCGGCCCGATTGAAGCGGCCCAAGCTGGAACAGCTGGCTTGGGACTGGTCAAACAAGGCACGCTGGAACTGTCCAATGTGGACCTCACTCAAGAATTTTCCGACCTCATTCTTGCACAACGTGCATTCCAAGCTGGCTCACGTGTCATCACTGTCTCTGACTCTGTGATGGAAGAAATCGTGAATCTCAAACGCTAATCTATCTCCTAACTTAAAAAACAAAAATTATGGCAGCTAAAGACGATTCAGACGCACTCGCATCCACTCCATTAGTCCCAAAGAAATCGGGCAACTCCCTCATGCCGATCATCGCTGTGGTGGTGTTGGTACCCGCCCTTTGTTATGCGGTGATGGATTTTGTCATTATCCCCAAAATTAAGACTTCACTTGGGGCCCCAGCAGCACCTGCTAAAGCCGACGCGCATGGCGCCAAAAAGAAAAGCGATTCCCATGCGGCAAAGAGCGGTGGACATGGCGCAGTGGATGCCCCAGCTGAGGGAGTCGCCCCGTTCGGCAACATCGTTGTGAATTTGCCTGGCAGCAACAACTCCAGGTTTCTCAAAGCTACGTTTAGCGTCAAAAGCGAGGATCCAAATATCGCGGCTATCATCAAGGAGAACCTCCCAGCCCTACGCGATGCCGCAATCACGACCATATCATCGCAGACAATTAATTCCCAAGATATTTCAAGCGGGCGAGACTTGATCCGTAAGTCTCTTGTCTCCCAGTTCAATCGTATCCTTGGCGGAGAAGTGATCGATACAATTTACTTTGACGAGTTTGTTGTCCAGTAGGCCACGCACAAAAGCTGATATCCCACTTTTCTAAAGCGAAATGGCTGGCCCTTTAAACCAATCCGACATCGACAAGCTCGTGGCAGAAGCCGCCCAAGCTTCCGCTCCTGCTGTCTTCCAATGTGATGGATCGAAATTTCCCGCATCGAATCCAGTAACCCCAAAGCCATTCGACTTTCGTACTCCGGTCCTGTTGAATGAATCTGAGTTGCGACGACTTCGAGGTATTCACAATGGATTGATCTCGACTGTCACGGGGCGACTCTCCTCGCTTTTGCGTGCAGATTTGAGTCTCACGCTCAACAAATTGACTGCGATGTCTTATGGTAGCTTCGCTGAGACGATGAGCAATCCGACGCACATCACTCTATTCAAAGTTGACCAGTTGCCTGGAATTGGCATTTTAGAAATCAGCAGCCGATTAGCCATCAGCATGTCCAATCGCATGCTTGGTGGGCGCGGGATCACTGATAACGCAGAGCGCCACCTCACTGAAATCGAAATCGCTCTCTTAGAGGAGATTGTTGATATGATCACTCAGGAATGGTGCCGCCTATGGAGGGACGACAGACAGTACACCGCACGCCAGATTGGCAACGAAAACAACCCTCGATTCCTACAAGCTTGCTCCAATGACACCCTCATGCTCACTTTATCCATCGAGGCCTTTGCAGGTGAGAGTGTCGAGCAAATCCAGCTAGCCGTTCCTTTTAGCATGATCGAGCCGGTCATGAAAAACATGCAGACGGCAAGAGACAAATCCCTGCAGTCCCAGCCGGATGCCAAGCCCCAGCAGTGGAGAAACTCTTACAACCAAATTTCTGTGCCCCTGATCGCTGATTGGCAGATTCCAGGTGTCGCCTTAAGCGACGTTCTTCGGATGCGTGTCGGCGACATCATGGAAATGCCAAAAACCACCTTGGGTAACACCCGCGTTCGCATAGCAAACGCTCCAAGATTCCAAGCCCAAGCCGGTTGTGAGAACGGCCATGTGGCCATTCAAATCAACTCCGAAATCACAAACGCCAATATAGTATGAGCAATTTCAACGACGCAAAAAACCTGAGTGTTATTCTGGATGTCAAAGTCGACCTGACTGTCCGCATCGGTTCCTGTATGCTCCCTATGCGGGATGTGGTTGAGCTCACCAGCGGTACCGTCCTACAACTCGATCAACTCGCCAGTGAACCCGTGGGACTTTATGTCAACGACAAGCTGATCGCCCGTGGCGAAGTGGTCGTGGTCGAGGAAAACTTTGGCATCAAAATAACCCAGATCGTCGGAGAGTCAGCATGAGGAAACGAGCGTGGAGGTTTGCTGTAACGGCAATCCTCTCGTTGACATGGCCCGCAATGTTAGAGGCTGCTGAGAATATCGCGGTCCAGCCCACCGAGGAGAAAGGGACAGCCCAACTAAACACAACTGACATCCCCACCGCATCGGTGACGTCTCCACCCGCCCCCAGTATGGATGATCTTGGGCGAATGTTGGGTTACATGGTTCTAGTGGGATGTTTAGCTTTTTTCTCCTATTATTTTTTTAAACATGGTCTCCCTCTTTATCGCAATCGTAATAGCGGAGAAAAAAAGCTCTCTGTCTTGGAAATGAAATCTCTAGGGAATAGGCAATTTCTTCTCGTGGTCGGATATGAAGACCAACGCCTGCTCTTGGGCGTTACACCTGGGAAAATTGATTATCTTTGCCCCTTAGATTCCGCGCAATGCATGCCCCCCGATTTCAGTGCGATGCTCGCAAAAACCAACACCCAGGAAGCATGACCTTGCCCGGTTTGAAAAAACTCCTCTTATTCGCGGCCGTTTGGCTTTTTGCGGGATATTATCCCTCACTCCAGGCCCAAACACCGCCTCCGCCCACCGCACCATTGAGCTCGCCACGCGCTCCCGTTGCCCCGACGGCGCCCACAGCCCCGACCGCTCCTAAAGTTGCCCCCATTAGCAATCCAACTGGACCGCTCGTGAATTTGCAAATTGGCAATGGCAACGAACGCCAAAATCTCAGCACGGCCATTCAGATCGTGCTTGTGATGACCCTACTCACGCTGGCGCCATCCCTGATCATGCTCATGACCAGCTTCACTCGGATTGTCATCGTATTAGGTTTCGTGAGAACGGCGTTGGGCGTACCGAGCGCCCCAGCGAATCAACTCCTGATCGGCATATCGCTTTTTATTACTTTTTTCATCATGACCCCTGTTTGGAATGAGATACAGGAAAAAGCGATCACACCATACATGGCTGAGCAAATCAACTCAAACGAGGCCATGGATTTAGCCATTGAGCCCCTGCGGACTTTCATGCTTCGCCAAACTCGCCCCGGAGAGGTGGATTTCTTCTTGGATCTGGCAGGTATGGGTCGTACTGAAGTCAAAGACCTCCCCATGCGAGTCGTTCTCCCTGCATTTGTCATTAGCGAATTGAGGACCTCATTCCAAATGGGATTCCTAATCTTTATCCCCTTTCTGGTCATTGACTTTTTAGTGGCCTCGACACTGATGTCAATGGGCATGATGATGATGCCTCCAACCATGGTAGCCCTTCCATTGAAACTTCTTTTATTTGTTCTCGTTGATGGCTGGCAACTCGTGATTCGCTCTCTCATTCAAAGTTTCGTTTAATGAATCAAGAAACCGCCATTGAAATGCTGCGATCCCTGATCACCGTATCTTTGCTGGTGGTCACTCCTATTATCGGCGCTGCCATCATTGTAGGTGTGCTAGTTAGCCTCCTGCAGGCAGTGACAAGCATTCAAGAGCCGACATTAAGTTTCGCCCCTAAACTCATTGCCATCGGCGCCGTGATCATCGTAGGGGCACCTTGGATGATTCGACAACTCATGGAATTCACCATCTTTTTCATCAACAAAATACCGGAGATGACAAAGTGATTAATATTAATGTGGTAGATATTTATCCTGGAATGCTTGTCTTCCTGAGGGCATCTGGGATGTTTTTGGTGATGCCCTTATTTTCGGGAACTATGATCCCCAGTACCGTCCGCATCTCCATTGCAGCTCTTCTTGCCTACACTCTAGCCCCTTTATTTGGAGATTTTGGGGGAATGCCTTCGCATTGGTTCCCTTTTGTGCTTCTAGTCATGCACGAAATCCTTACCGGATTATTGCTCGGATTTGCGGTGAGATTTTTGCTCTACGCATTGGAAATGGCTGGTGAAATCATAGCTGTTCAGATTGGCCTGTCCATGAGCTCAAACATGGATCCCATTACCCGCCAATCAGCGACCCCCCCAAGCACGATGCTTTTCTCCTTTGGGACTGTTCTCTTTCTCGTTACAGGATCTTATCAGTATTGTCTTGTTGCATTTAGACGCAGTTTTGAGATTTTTCCTCCTCTGGCAGGATTTGCCCCGACTTCCTTAGATATCGTCTTGGCGCAAAGCGGAAAGATTATATTATTGGCCATCCAAATCGCCGCCCCATTATTAGCTATCAGCTTCCTTGTCAACATGTGCTTCTCCGTGCTCGGACGTGCCGCCCCAAGTTTGAACGTCTTCGTTCTCAGCTTTCCTGTTCAGATCTTGGCAGGTTTAACTGTTTTTGCCATGACTCTCGGCCTTACTGTTCAATATATCCTGCGTGATATGCAGCAACTCCCGGAAATCATGCTGCGCTTCCTTCGTTGACCCATGCCCGAACACAACGATACAGCCACAGAGAAGCCAACAGAGAAAAAGGTCACTGAAGCACACGACAAGGGTCAGTTTGCACAAGCTCCAGAGATACAGGTTGTTGCAGGCTTGCTAGCAAGTTACTTTGCTCTCCTCTTTACCGTTGGCCCTCAATCGAAGCATATCGCAGAATTAACAGCCAGTCTCTTTGGCAACCTCGAAAAATATCAACTCACAAGTGACTCATTGCCGGGTTGGACGTTTCTGGCTTTTTTGATGCTAGGTGGTCTCACTTTGCCGATTCTTGGCTGCACAACTCTCGCGTCCATCCTAGCAGGTGGCATCCAAAGCCGATTCAAATTAACCGGAGAAGTGGTGGGGCTTAAATTTGAAAAACTCAACCCTGTCAGTGGACTGCAACGCGTTTTCAGTAAGGACGGCATCATCAAAATGTTTCTGGATTTAGCCAAGTTTGCCATTGTCGGCACCCTGATCTACAGCGGAATTAAGGAAATTCTTGCCGATCCCATATTTTTCACGCCAGTTCCAGTATTTCGAATTGGTCAATTTATCTACGACTCGACTTTGATGCTTTTTTTCCGCTTGGCCTTTGCCATGGGCGCTCTAGCTGTCCTCCATTACATTTACCAGTTGCGAAAAACGGAGAAAAGTCTCATGATGACTCGACAGGAGATCAAAGACGAAAATCGCCAAGCCATGGGTGATCCTAATGTCCGAATGGCTCAGAGAGCTATGGCCAGACGCCTTATGCAAAAGCAAATGCTTGCTGATGTCGAAAAAGCAGATGTCATTATCACAAACCCCACCCACTACGCCGTAGCACTCAAATACGAAAGAGGCGTCGACACCGCCCCGGTCATTTTGGCAAAGGGGCAAAATTTATTTGCGCAACGGATCAAGGCTATTGGTAACAAGAGGGAAGTTCCCACCGTGGAAAATAAACCTGTGGCTCGGGCATTATTCAAGTATGGCCAAGTCGGACAACCCGTTCCGGCTCAGCTTTATCAGGCTATTGCAGAGATTCTCGGTTACGTTTACCGCACGCACCGCTACTATTTCCACCAACTGAAAGCCCGTCGCCTGACACCATAAGACCATGGCCGCAGCTAATTCCACATCTGGATCCCGCTTTAAATGGAGCAACCTGCTCAAGCAATCCGACCTCATCTTTACGCTTGGTCTCTTCGGCGTCATTCTGCTGCTGGTTGTTCCAGTTCCGACTTGGATTCTCGACTTTCTTCTCTCGCTGAATATCGGGCTCTCGATGATGATTCTGCTGGTCATTATCTATGTCAAAGATCCTCCGGAATTTTCAAGTTTCCCGACGATTCTATTGGCCGTCACCCTATTTCGATTGGCGCTTAATATTGCATCCACCCGGCTCATCCTTCTGGACGGCTATGCCGGTCATGTGATCGAAGCATTTGGCAATGTTCTCATTCAAGGAAACTACCTCGTCGGCGCCGTCGTTTTCATTATTTTGGTGATTATTAACTTCGTCGTTATCACGAAGGGTGCTGGACGTATCGCCGAGGTGGCGGCTCGATTTACGCTTGACGCGATGCCCGGTAAACAAATGGCGATCGATGCCGAACTTAACGCAGGGATCATCGATGAAGTGACCGCCACATCACGCCGACTCAAAGTCCAAAAAGAAGCCGACTTCTATGGAGCGATGGACGGTGCTAGTAAATTCGTGCGAGGCGATGCCGTCGCAGGCATTCTCATCACCATCATCAATATTCTTGGGGGATTCGCGATCGGGATGCTCCAGAAAGGAATGGCCCTTGAGGAAGCCCTCGCAAAATACACACTCCTCTCGATCGGTGACGGCTTAGTCTCACAAGTCCCAGCCTTAGTTATTTCCGTTGCTGCGGGCCTTCTGGTCACTCGAACACCCGGTGACAACAACCTCGGCAGTCAGATCGGAGCCCAGCTTAGCGCTTATCCACGCGCGGTCACCATCGCAGCGGGTCTGATCGCCGTTATGGGTCTCGCTCCAGGAATGCCCTTCATTCCATTTTTTACCCTCGGTGGCATAACCGGCTTTTTAGCTTACCTCCTTAATAAGCAAACAAAAGACATGGATCCCAAAAGCCTCAAGGGCGCATTGGCCCTTCCCTCTCCGAATGGAGGACGCGGTGGTGGCGGGCAAAACCAAGGAGGTTCTGGACAACAAGGTCCCGAAAACAAAGGCCCAGAGGATTTCCATCGCCTCATCGAAACAGAGGTCCTCTCGATCGAGGTCGGATATGGCTTGCTTCGATTGGCCGATAAAACCCAAGGCGGCGAATTGCTGGATCGGATCACGGGCGTTCGAAAGGGTTTCGCTCGCGATAATGGCATGGTCATTCCTCCAATTGCCATTCGCGATAGCTTGGAACTGGAGCCAAACGAATATCGATTCCTGTTGCGAGGCAAATCTATAGCCAGCGCATCATTGATCCCGAACCGCTGGCTGGCGATGAACGTAAGCGGCAGCCATATCACCCTCAAAGGCGTTCCCACTCGCGAGCCAGTCTTTGGCATCGAAGCGGTTTGGATCGCCGAGGAGGAAAAGCGTACGGCTGAAATCAATGGATATAGTGTGGTCGACGCCGTTTCAGTACTCATCACCCATCTTGCGGAAACCCTTAAAAATATCGCCCACCACATCCTCACTCGACAAGAGGTGCAAAGCCTCATCGATCGCGTAAAGGAATCCAATCCCGCCCTCGTCGCCGAACTACTGCCCGATCTCGTCAACCTCGGCATCCTCCAACGGATCCTTCAAAGCCTGCTTCGCGAGGGCGTCCCCATTAGAAACCTCCCACTCATTCTCGAAGCCGTTGCAGACTTTGCCCCAGTCACAAAAAATCCCGACGAACTCGCCGAACAAGTCCGCCGCAGACTTGGAACCTATTTCATCGCTCAATACGAAACCGAACCCGGCTTGGTCAAAGCGATCACGATCGATCCCCGTCTGGAACAAACGCTCATCAACCGCATCCAACGCTCCCACTTCGAGACGACTCTCGCTCTGGACGCCCACTCCGCCCAATATCTTCTTCGCGAACTCACCATACGTTCCAACTCGATGTCCGAACAGGGTCTCTCGGCGATCGCCATTGTGAGTGCCGAACTTCGCCTCGCCCTCAAGCGGTTCTTTGAGCCCTCGTTGCCAAAGCTGATTGTCCTATCCTACCAAGAACTCCCGCCCCAAACAGAAATTCAAAATATGGGCATTATTTTACCTCCGCAAGGCGACAAATCAGCCTCAGATGCGCTTCACCACTCCGCCTCCTAATCACCGCCACCTCCAAGAAAACCCATCGGCATTATTTTCCCCAACTCGAACGGCACAACTCGAAAAATCCCGATCCTTGAACGAGAAATCTTGAGAATCCCTTTGTTTAAGCATTTTTCAGAAATTAAAAATATTGGCGCAATAATTGCTGTGATAATTGTGGTTTTACGAGGTAATCCCGTTTAAATGCAATATTTCACACTCATCGGCGGCTTCATTGGCTTTGCTTTGACGTTGGTCGTCAGCATATTATCCGATAAGGAATTGGGGACTTCCGTCTTCAACGCGACTGTCGGATGCCTTGTTATTGCCTTCCTTTTTCGTGGATTTCGTTTTGTTGCCGAATATTGCGCGAAACAAGTCGTCACCGAGCGCTGTCGAGTGCGTGATGAAGAACTTGCCGCCGCGGCAGAAGCCGAGGCCCTCGAAAAAAGTCAAGCCGCCGAAGCCGCTGAGAATACAGCCACCCCAACTGCGTGAACATGATACACCACGCAGAACTCACAGATCACGCTCCCCCGCTGGACGCTCGAAAGTATTCCGCCGTCATGCGCGCCTACGGTGAAGCCACTCAAACCGAAGAAGAATTTTTAAAATCTCATCTCCCCTTGGTTAAGTCTATCGTGGATCGAATGCGGGCAAGTCTCCCAACGCATGTGGAAGTCGATGACCTCTACAGCGTCGGTCTGCTCGGCCTCATCCAAGCCCAACGCCGCTTCGATCCCTCCCAAGGAGTCACCTTTGCCACCTTTGCCACCCTGCGGATCCGGGGATCCGTATTGGACGAACTCCGCCGCGGCGATTGGCTAAGCCGCTCACTTCGCGTCAAAGCTAAAAAAATCACTGACATCATCTCCACTTTCGAACAAAAAGTTGGGCGCCCATCGACCGAAGCCGAAATTGCCACAGAACTCGGGATCACCTCAGAAGAATATAGCGCCCTTTTGGACGAACTCCGTCCAGTGAGCTATGTTGAACTTGATGCAGCCTCCTTGGGCGATGATGATCATTCAAGCCAACACGAATTTGTCGCTGATGAAAATCAGCCCTCCGCCAGTGACGAGGCGATGAAAAAAGAACTCACCAAACTCGTCGTTGAACGGATTCAGAAACTCCCAGACATGCAACGCAAAATACTTGCAATGTATTATTTCGAAAACCTCAGACTGGCAGAAATTGCAAAGGTCTTTGGTGTTACCGAATCCCGGATCTGCCAAATCCACACACAAGCCGTTCTCAGTCTCAAAACCTACATTCAATCAGCCGCAACACGTTAAACCAAACAAACCAATATGATTCTTATTACCGGATATCTCGTCGTCATCATAGCCACACTCGGAGGGTTTATGATGGCAGGTGGAAACCCAATCGCTCTCTGGCATCCATCAGAACTCGTAAGTATCGGCGGCATTTCCATTGGGCTTGTCATCATTGCGAGCCCACTGGCGCTGCTCATATCCTTGTTTGGAAAAATTAAAACGGCCCTGAAAAACCAAGCTGTTTCTCCATCCGAGTTCACCGACCTACTCAAGTTGCTCTATGAGCTTTTCTCCAAAGCTCGACGTGGTGGTCTCATCGCGATCGAAGATGACATCCTCACTCCCAAGGAAAGCCAGATTCTCACTAAATATCCCTCTTTCCTGAATAGCCATGAGCGCGTGGAGTTTCTTTGCAACAGCCTCAAGCCCATCATTGATGGTCGCCTTAAGCCAGAGCAACTTTCCGTTATGCTTCAAGGCGACTACGATGCAAAGGAAGAAGAGGCCTCTCACCCCGTCCATATTCTCAACCTTTTGGGGGATTCCCTCCCCGGCATCGGCATCATTGCTGCCGTGATGGGAATCATCAACACCATGGGTTCCGTTGCCGAAGGGGCAGAATCCGTAGGCATGAAAGTCGCCGCCGCCCTCACAGGCACTTTCCTTGGCGTCTTGGGTGCCTATGGATTTGTGAACCCACTCGGCGCCCGTGTTAAACTCAACAACTCTGTCGAAATGCAATACTTCGCCGTCATCATGAAAGGCGTTGTAGGATTCACCGGCGGCATGTCTCCCATCATGGCTGTGGAAGCCGCTCGCCGTGCCATCGATCCCCACTCCCAACCCACTTCGGATGCGCTCGAAGAAATGGTTAAAGCCATCGGCTCAGGAAGCAACTAAACCATGGCAAAGAAAAAACCCGAGCACCACGGCGGTGCATGGAAGGTCGCGTATGCGGACTTCGTCACCGCAATGATGGCCCTTTTCATGGTTTTGTGGATTTTAGCGCAGAAACCAGAGGTCCTTGAACGGACGGCACAATACTTCAAGGATCCGACTAATAAACCCACCCCCGCTACGATTGGGTTGCTACAGAAGGAAATTCAGGCAGCCCAAAAGGACAATGAGGTCAAAGACCAGAAGGAACCCGTCAACGAGGGATACCTTCGCGCCATCGCAAAGGACTTCTATCGCCTTCTTAATATCAAAGACGAAGAACCACCGCCAGTTGACATCAAAATCACCTCAGATGGTCTTAAAATGACCGTTTACGATCGTTCAAAAAAACCCATCTTTAAGGAAAACACAACTGAAACAACAGAATGGGGAACCTTTGTTTTCCAGAATATGGCTTGGATCGTAGAAAGGCACAATTTTCAAGTCATGATCGATGGACATACACCCACTGGATTGGATTTCAGCGCGAAGAAAAACTACAACTCGTGGGAACTCACCGCTGACCGCGCGAACGCGATTCGGCGAGTCATGGAATACTACGCTGTTGCTCCCCAAAAAATGAAACGCGTTACGGGATTTGCCGACACGGATAACCTCCCTAATCTCCCATCGAACTCAGAGGACAATCATCGCATAACGGTAAGTCTCTCTCTCACCCAAATGCCCTCACCCACTCCCACACCTCAGGCCACTCCCGCGCCTGCTGCTCAAAATTAAAAGCCGCCATGAAGGATTTTCTCCAAGGTCGCACCACACTTCCTAACGCCCGCACTCAGGTAGCCAGCAACGACTCTCCCAGCTACTTCCCGCCCATCACCCAAGTTGGATCAAGCGATCCCCTTTCGTGCAGTGTCGCTCCGGATCTCTCCCTTGAGTCCACTGGATCGACCAATTGCGGGCAGGAACCCCAGATTGATCTCGTTCACGATAGCGAAGGTCGCATCGCACACATCATTGTGACTTGCCGGTGCGGGGATCAAGTCACCCTTCAGTGCAATTACTGAAAAGATGCGCCGCATTTTTAGTGCCGCGCTGATTTCACTTATCTTCTCAACAGGAAGTCGGGCGCAGATACCCGAAAACTTTGAGCCGATCGTTCACACCAACCTCAGTCGCACCGCAGTGGCGACACCTGCTTCGACTTCTCTGGCACTCGCACTCGCGGCAAAAGATCTTCCCTCGGCAAAGCGCGTGCAAGTCACCCAAGCCGCCCTTTCGATTATCCTTCTCTCAAAATTCAACCGAATTCTGCCTCCTTCCATAAGCACACAAGATCTCGATCGCTTAAGCCGCATTTTCATTACCACGTCAGCGAACGAACCAGAGCAGTCCTCCGCCGCACAGAGCCTTCCGCCTGCAGACACCTTAACTTTTGATGGCTCCAAATTATCTGGAGGAAACTTTCGATACATTGATGCAATAATTGGCATGGATGGCCACCCCATCGCCTTCGATCGTCAGCTCCCAGCTTGGATTATCCCGCTCACCTCCTCGGCCGCCCAAGGTCTTTCAAGAAGTCAGCAAATTTTTGCAAACCAGCCGACAAATGGGGAATTTCCGGAACTCACCAATCGCATTTACCAAGTCAATGTGGGCCCCAACCTTGCTGCTGACGGGATTTTTCTCAGACCCTATGCCGGCCGTATAGATGACCTTTATTTCCACTTTGCCCAGAGTCCAGATCCCAAAAATTCACTGAATTACTTCGCTCTGCTTGACAGCCTTCCCCCACGTCAATATAGCCCGATCACAGGAACAAAATCCCCACAGGATGTGCCGCCAAGCCGAGTTAACCTAAGCGACATTCTTTCAACTGGTAGCTTTGGTGCTATTCAAAGGTTTCGAAAAGAGAATCTGCAAGTGAATATTCGAAATCCATTCAAAGGCCTCGCCGTTCGTATCCTTCCCCTTCTCGACGAGGCAATACATAAAGCCAAGCAAGGAAAAGAATGGGAGATCTCTCGCGAAATCATGAGGCGAGCCATGAATGATACCCGCCGATTCACCCCGCAAAAAGTGCCCCCGATTTTTAATGATCCCAGCCGATTTTTAGGGTGGGTTGATCCCCGCTACATTCGCGTTAGCAAAAAAAAGAACCAAAAATCTCCACTCATCGAAGAAATTCAAAAAATTGACTTCGAGACCCCACTGCCAGAAATGACGTTCGATCCCACAGGTAACGAACTTCTCCAAACCAGCGAACGTTCTGACAACCCAAGCGCACTCACTGAAGAGGAAGCCAATGCCGCACTCCTGCAAGACCTTGGCATGCCCCCTCAATCCCCGTCCCCAGCAAAAAACGAAGCTCACCCCAACTCTCCTCCTCCACTGACGCTCGAGGACGATAGCTTATTTCCCTATCTGATACCCGAGGAGACTATTGCATCAAATGCGCCCACTTCATCAGCTAACCCACATAAAACAACCCTAATTGATCCCTCCCAAGAAGCTGCAACATCCAATGCAGATCCTCTTCCTTCGCCTCCTTCCATTCATATCAAGCAAGCCCCGGCTCAAACTCCATCAAAGCCCACCCTCGCCAATTCGCAGACCACTCCACCGTCACCCGACTCTACTGACCTTCCACTTTCAATAACCGCCCCCCTTTCCCCTGCCCAACCACGTACGGTTGATTTTATCACCGATAAGCCAGCTGCTCGCATTCCAGAAAGTCGCAGCGGGTCCAATCAGGTAGCCGTGCTTGCCCCAACCGCTCGGGAAGCGTTGGACTACCTCAAAAAAATCGCTGCAAG
>CAMDOJ010000021.1 GCA_945903555.1 Chthoniobacter flavus | reverse complement strand
ATCATCGAAGTCACGCAAATCCATTCCAGTGACAAAAGCACAAAACCCCCGCTCCCGAACCACGGGAATCCCGACTATGCAGTGGGGTATGATCTTATCATTCACGACGAGTGCGCAGCTGACATCAGTGACCCCGAGGTGATCCAAGGAATTATCAACCCTCACCAAAACGGTATCCCCGGCATCAATCTCCACTGCGCCATGCACAGCTACCGCTTCGGGAATTTCAAAAAACCGGTGGACCCAGAAGCCGTAAACGCCGCTTGGTTCAATTACCTTGGACTTCAATCATTCTCTCACGGCCCTAATGAGCCGATTTCGATTCGCTTCTCAAACGCAAACCACCCAGCAAATGCAGGCCTCGAGGACTGGAATACCGATAAGGAAGAACTCTACCATGTCGTCCAGATCATGCCTAAGACCACTGTCCTCGCCCATGGTATACAGAAAGTCCGCTCCAAGGGCGACACCGAGAAAGTCGAGGAGCATCCGATCGTTTGGACTCATGAATACGGCCCAAAAAATGTTCGCATCTGGTCGACCTCACTCGGCCATTTCAATGAAACAGTCGCCGATGGCCGCTACCTCGACATGCTCACGAATGGCGTCGTTTGGACCTTGAACCGCGACGATCTCCGGAAGAAGCAGCCGTAGATCCTCCGAGCTAAAACGCGCCCTCCTCCCCCCCAAAAAATCCTCCCATTACCTATCTTTTGAACCCGCGCCTAGGGCTACCCTTTTTTTCGAATCAGCCTCTCTCGGTCGGTGACGGGGCGTTCTTTAATTTTTCGTTTTCACGCGCATGCGGAGTTTTCGATGTCGGATCTACAAAAAAAGACATTTGTTTTTCGACAGGTGTCTGGATTTGCTCACCTAGGAGATTGGGGTGGGGGCGGATCATTGGGTTTGTGGATAGAAAGGGCAGTTAACCGGATGGTTTTTGATGTGGCTCAAAAATTGCTTATTGGGATTTTCACTTTTCTATAACGGAAGAGTGCATAGATAAAAAAACAAGAATGGCGCACTATAAAAACATCAAATTGGACGAGCGCTTAGCGGCCCTAATCCGGCACATGAATTCGGTGGAAGAGTATCGCGAGATCTTACAAAATCTCCAATCCACTTGGGATAATCTGACTTTGCTCGGGCAACTTTCAGGAATCGGGGCCGATATGAGTGGAACGCGCCAATCGTTTCAACAACTCAGCAGCGAACTGCTGATCCTGTTGGCAGAAGAAACATTGCGAAAGACGGAGCTCGAGATGGAGTCCAAGGCTCAGGTCGCTATCGATATGCTTGTGCGGAATCTTTTTGAGCGTACCGCCGATATCGGTTTTTTGGCAACGGATGAGGATATTCGTTTTTTCATTGGTATGTGTGAAAAGGTGGCTGGGGAAAATGGAGAGGTGCCAATTGGTGACGATGTTTTTCGTGGGCATCAACATGTATTGCGTCAGCGTTTTTCGGAATACGTGGCGAAATACTCCGTATACTCGGATATCATTCTCCTAGATACGAATGGCCAAGTGCTAGTGCGATTGGACGACAGTGTGACGATATCTCGTAGTAACGACGGATTGGTGGCGATGGCTTTAAAAACTCGCGAGGCTTATGTAGAAAACTATGGTGCCTTTGACTTATTGCCTGACCAACCATCGTCCTTGGTCTATGCTTATCGGGTAACGGATGGGAATGGTCAACCGATCGGCGTCCTTTGCCTTTGCTTCCGCTTCAAGGACGAGATGGAACGAATTTTTGCTGGTCTGGTCTCTCCAGAAGATTGGTCGGTGATTCTGCTACTAGATGACAAGGGGAAGGTTCTGGCTAGTTCGGATGAAAGTCATTTTCCGATCGGGGTCGTTCTCCAATCCGTCAAATCCTCCGGGGGCGAGATCGTGAGATTCAGAGCGCAGGAATATCTGGCCACGACGCGATCGGCAGTGGGCTACCAAGGGTATATGGGCCCAAGTTGGAGTGGGCATGTCATGTTGCCAGTACAGCAAGCTTTCAATAAAAATGTTTCAGCTGTTCTTAATGGACTAGACTCCCGCGTGCTCGAGGAGGTGATGAGGAGCGCCTCCCTCTTTGGAGAAGCTTTGCGAACGATTCCCACAAAGGCAGACCACATCCAACGTGATTTGAATTGCTCGGTGTGGAATGGCAATGTGCGACAGAGCGGGAGAAAAAAATCGTCCAACCCCTCGTTTGCTAAAATTTTGCTCTGGGAGATCAGCAATACGGGGGCACGAACGAAAGAGGTATTCGAGCGATCGATCGCGAATCTGCATGAAACCGTTGTTTCTTCTATTTTGCAGGAGTGTCAGTTCCTTGCCTCATTGGCAATCGACATCATGGATCGCAATCTTTACGAGCGAGCTAATGATTGTCGTTGGTGGGCGCTGACCTCCGCCTTCCGGGAGCTTCTAGAAAAGGGACATGTGACGCAAAGTGGGCAGGCCTTGATCACCTCGATTCTGGAGACGATCAACGGCCTCTACACAGTGTATACGAATCTCTTTGTGTTTGATTCCAGCGGGATTGTCGTGGCTGTATCGCAGCCTACAGAGATGGCATTGGTCGGAGAAACGATCACTGAGAGTTGGGTCGCCGAGGTCTTAAAAATGGAGGATTCCCAGAGCTACGGTGTTTCGAATTTCAACCCCACTCCGCTTTATGCGGACCGCAACACGTACATTTATGGAGCGGCTATTCTTTCATCAAAAGGTAAAGGGTGTATCGGTGGCGTTGGTATCGTTTTTGATTCGGAGCCCCAGTTCGCGGCCATGCTGCGGGATTCATTGCCTCGTGAAAATTCAGGGGGCATAAGGGCTGGGTGTTTTGGTGTTTTTGTGGACGATTTGGGCAAGGTGATCGCCTGTTCGGATGACCGCTACAAGGCAGGCGATACCTTGGAGGATGTTCTGTCCTTCCTGCCGAAAAATCCAGGCGAGGGAAATGCCACTGTCGTTCTTTTGGGGAGTCAGTATTACTCCATGGGGACACGACTGTCGTCGGGCTATCGGGAATACAAGGGCGAATACGATAACTACAGCAACAAAGTGATCGCGTTAATTTTTGTGCCTTTGTGCGAAGCTGTTATTGAAAAGCAGGCTCAGTCACTTTTACCGTTGGCCATTAGTTCTGACCAATCTGCTGATGGGGATACGATCGAGATTGCGACGTTCCAAGTGGGAGAGCGCTGGTTCGGGTTGCCAACGCCCGAAGTCGTCGAGGCCGTGGAGATGGCCAGCATGGCCGCTGCTCCAGGCGCTGGAAAAGAGTTTGTAGGCTACATGATGTATGATCATTCGACGGTTCCAGTCTATGATATCCAAGTCCTCGCGGGGGGAGAAAAATTGCGGAGCGATGAGGGTAAAATTGTTGTAATTTTGAGAAAAAGTGAAAGCACCTATTTTGGGATTATTGTAGATAGCTTGGGGGGAATACCTGAAATCCATCTTTCTCGTTTGAAGCCTCTACCGAAAATGTTCGGTGGGAATCAAGGGTTAGGTGAATCCGTGGTTGCAGCCAATTCGGAGAATGAAAATGGACTGCTCATTATTCTCAGTGTGAATCGAATTGCTGAAAGGTTAGAGGAACTTATCGCTGCCACAAAAGTGACCCCCCTTATCTGAACGTGGAATCAAGAGCCAATCCTCAAGCTCCTATGATGAAATCTCCAACATCAGCACGACCTCTGAGATCTTTGCTGTCGATCGAGGATTTGCGGTAGTTGCTGGTTGCGTCGGGAGGATTGCATTTGTGTGCAAAACATCGGAACGAGGGCGTGAAATAGTCGCTTACTCCGTGCTGAATCATTTCAGAGCTTACAGAAGAGGAGCGACCCTAACGGGATTCGAACCCGTGTTACCGCCGTGAAAGGGCAGTGTCCTAACCGCTGGACGATAGGGTCAATTAACAGAAAAAACACCATACTGTAAATTTCACCCATAGCAACACTTCATTTTTTGATAGAGCCCTTTTCCCCGTTAAGCCATTTAGAAATTCGGAGCACTCTCCAAATTGGAATCCATCGAGGCGAGATCACGAGCGACTAGCACGATGCGGTTCTCTCCGAAATCAACACGCAGATTGAGGAAGGCTTTTTTGCAGATTCCGAGGGGGAATATGAAACGCTGGAAGCCGAGAATCTAGTGCCAATAGAGTGCCACTAAAAACCACTAAAATGTGCTTTTTAGTGGTTTTGGGGGCAAGTGAGTGCGTGTGTGTAAAAGCCCTCTGATCTAGTATTCATGAGTTTCTTAGGGAAAAGAGGGAGTGGGTTGGGCGGGACTCGAACCCGCAACCAACGCCTTAAAAGGGCGCTGCTCTACCATTGAGCTACCAACCCGAAAGAGAATGGAAATTTATTCGGTCTTTCAGATCATGCAATACTGAATGCAAAAAAATTATCACGCTTCTTCTCTCGCTAGGCATCTGGGTGTTTTTTTAGCGAGGATGAGGCGAAGGGCTTTGCGGTGGGGGCTGGGCATGGGGGGAAGGTTGGATAGTGGGAATGGTGTCCAGTTTGGCTGGGGAAAAATGAGCGAAATGCCAAGGGTGACTTTATAGCGGGTGATGCTGTAGACCAGCGTGGCAAGGGGATCTGGTGTGGGTTCGCCGGGGGGGAGAATCCAAAGTCCGCGCCATGTGGGGCCAGGTGACTCAATGAGAAAAATCGAATCGTCCGTGAGGGAGAAGGAGCGCCAGTCGGTGATTTCAGTGATGGTTTTTTTTGGGGGTTTCACCGGCAGTTCCTCGGGATCGACCGCCTTGCAAAAATGATGTACGGGACATGCGGTGCAATTGGGTTCGCCTGATCGGCAGACGGTGGCGCCAAGATCCATGAGGGCAGATGCATGGCGGCGTCCGCCGGATTTGGGAAGAAGGGAGGCGGCGGCGAGCTCCAGAAAATCGCGACCGGCTTTCGTTGTGATATTTTCTCGGTAATTGAAGAGGCGCGCGACGACGCGGTTGATATTGGCATCCAAGACAGGAACGCATTGATCAAAGGCAAAAGCGGCGATGGCTGCCGCAGTGTATGGGCCGATGCCGGGAAGTGAGCGGAGGGATGGAAGATCAGATGGGATGTTTCCACCACATTGTGCCGTTACCGATTGGGCAGCGCGGTGCAGGTTGCGAGCGCGGGAGTAATATCCTAGACCCTCCCAGAGTTTCAGGACGTCCGATTCGGGGGCCGCGGCGAGTGTGGCGATATCGGGGAAACGCTGCATCCATCGTACAAAATAAGGGATCACAGCGGCGACGGTGGTTTGCTGCAGCATGAACTCGGAGACGAGCACGGCGTAGGGAGTTGGGGCCGCGCGCCATGGGAGCTCGCGCCCATGGGAGCGGAACCATCTGCGGAGGGAGGTGTGAAAATCGGGAGTCATGGAATCGGGTATCATCTCGACACGCATGAGGGATTACGCTCAAAGATCGGCAATGTCTTCACCAAAAGCACTGCATTCCCATACCGTCGCGCTCACGCTAGGTCAGGCGGAAACGCTGCGGACAGTTCTCGCGGGCGAGGGTTTTGATTTTGAGCAAAAGCCATACATGCTCTATGCGGCTCGTAACGGGAAGGTGAATGTGGCCGTTTATGAAAAAGGGCCGAAAGCAGTGATTCAGGGCAAGGGGTTGGAGGAGTTTATCACTTTTATACTTGAGCCGCGCGTATTGGGTGAGGCTCGGTTGGGATACGAGGAGGTGACGAGTCCTGAGCTTTTTGAGCCGCACTTTGGGATTGATGAAAGCGGGAAGGGAGATCTTTTTGGTCCCTTGGTGATCGCTGGAGTTTATGTGAATCCGGAAATCTCCCGCCTATTGCGCGATGCTGGGGTCCAGGACAGCAAGGCGATCAGCTCTGACAAGCGCATTCGCGAGTTGGCGTCTGCGATTCGGAGGGCTCGTGTTCCATCCAGTGTCGTGACGATAGCCCCGGCGCGGTATAATCCGCTTTACCGGAAGATCGGAAATCTGAATCGCCTGCTAGCTTGGGGGCATGCACGCGTGATTGAGGATCTTTGTGCGCTGTGTCCGGACTGTCCGCGTGCGCTTTCGGATAAGTTTGCCGATGTGAGTGTGCTTGAGAAGGCGCTCATGGAAAAAGGCCGCCAGATCACTCTCGACCAACGCACCAAAGCGGAATCGGACTACGCTGTTGCGGCCGCCTCGATCTTAGCGCGAGAAAAATTTATTAATTGGCTGGATGAAGCTGGCAAGGCGATCGGGATCGAGTTGCCGCGAGGGGTTTCGAGTCGCGTCAAGGAAGCCGCCGTGGCGCTAGTTCGGACCCATGGGGCGGCGACCCTCGAGCTGCACGCGAAGATGCATTTTAAGACGGCCTCGGAAGTGCTCACGAGTTCGGGTGAGATCTAGGATTTGATCTCGCTGTGGAGTTTTTTGAGAGTGGCTTCTGCTGCCTGTTGCGGGGATAGGGATTGAATCTCGGATTGGCCTGATGGGCTTTCGATCCATTTGCGGGTAGCCTGGAAGGCCGCCTCGAGAGCGGGGGTGAGGAGGTGACTGGCAGGCTTGATTTCGCGGCGTTGGATGATGGCGGCGACAGGGGAGGGAGGGGTAGAGGGTTTTGATTCGCTCCCGCCTAGCCACTCTTGAAGTTCAGGAATGACGTCTTCTGGGGATTGGAATCGTTGCCAGACACGGTCTTCACGTTCCGGGTCGATAGATGTGATAAATTCTGTTGCTAGGCTGTAGTTTGGGGAGTTTGTTTTGATGATTTCCTTGCACCCGTCGCTGTGCATTTTGAGACGGCCTTTAGTTCCAGTGCTGTATTTCCGAGTTTCCATAGTTTCCGTTTCTCCACCCCCCATGATTTTTAGTCCAACCATTTCGTTGCCCAACCCCAAGAGGTTGTCATAGTCTCCCGCACCATGCCCAAGGATACTTCGATTAAAAAAATTCTTCTTATTGGCTCCGGTCCCATTGTGATCGGGCAAGGTTGCGAGTTCGACTACTCTGGGGTGCAGGCGTGCAAGGCTCTGGCCGAGGAGGGATACGATGTCGTACTAGTGAACTCGAATCCCGCCACAATCATGACGGATCCCGAGTTTGCGCAGCGCACCTACATCGAACCGATCACGCCCGAGGCGATTGAAAAAATCCTCGAGAGGGAGAAGCCCGATGCCGTTCTGCCGACACTTGGTGGCCAGACTGCCCTTAATGCCGCGATGGCCCTCGTTGAAAACGGAGCATTGGAGCGCCATGGTGCTCGGCTTATCGGAGCCGATGCCGAGGCGATCAAGCGCGGTGAGGACCGACTTATTTTCAAAAATATCATGCTCGAGATCGGGCTCGATTGCGCCCGATCCGGTGTCGCCCACACGCTTGAAGAGGCCCGCTCGGTGGCGGTCGAGATTGGTTCCTATCCGCTTATTATTCGCCCTGCTTTCACTCTTGGTGGCGCCGGTGGCGGCATCGCCTACAACCGCGAGGAACTCGAGGAGATCGTTCTGCGCGGCTTGGATCTCTCACCCGTGAGCGAAGTGCTCGTTGAGGAATCGCTTCTCGGCTGGAAGGAATTTGAGATGGAGGTCATGCGTGACCGTGCTGACAACTGCGTGGTCATTTGTTCCATTGAAAATCTTGATCCCATGGGCGTGCATACCGGTGACTCGATCACGGTGGCCCCGATCCAGACGCTCACGGACAAGGAATACCAAGCCATGCGCGACGCGAGCTTCGCCGTCATCCGTGCGATCGGGGTGGAAACCGGTGGATCGAATATCCAATTTTCGGTCAATCCCGCCAACGGTCGCATGGTCGTGATCGAGATGAATCCGCGTGTTTCGCGGAGTTCAGCGTTGGCCTCAAAAGCCACGGGATTTCCGATTGCGAAAATCGCAGCCAAGCTCGCCGTCGGCTACACGCTCGATGAGCTGAAAAATGACATTACGAGAGTGACTCCCGCGTGCTTCGAGCCGGCGATCGACTACGTGGTCACTAAAATCCCACGTTTCACTTTTGAGAAATTCCCTCAGGCTGATCCGACGTTGACGACCCAGATGAAAAGTGTGGGCGAGGCCATGGCCATCGGTCGCACGTTTAAAGAATCGCTGCAGAAGGCCCTTCGTTCCTTGGAAATCGGGCGCTTCGGACTGGGAGCCGATGGGAAGGATACGAATCCCGACCTGGATACCATTCGACAAAAGCTTCGCGTTCCCTGCGCCGAGCGGATTTTCTTTATTCGTTATGCGTTTCTGGCGGGATTGAGCGTCGAGGAGGTGCACGATATTTCCTCCATCGATCCTTGGTTCCTGGAGCACATCCGTCTCATCATTGTTGAAGAAAAACGCATTGCCGCATTGCCAACTCCGATGGGGAGCGCGGATTTCCGCCGTGCCAAAAAGTTCGGCTTTTCCGACCGTCAACTCGCTCATCTCACCAAGTCCACCGAGCCCGAGGTTCGCACTGCCCGCAAGGCCGCCGGTGTCGTGCCAGCTTACCGTCTTGTTGATACCTGCGCGGCCGAGTTTGAGGCGTTCACTCCTTATTATTACTCTGGCTACGGCGATGAAGATGAAACCCGTGCGAGCGATCGCAAAAAAGTCCTCATTTTGGGTGGTGGTCCCAACCGCATCGGGCAGGGTATTGAGTTTGACTATTGCTGTGTCCATGCCGCTTTCGCACTGAAAGAACTTGGATGGGAAACCATCATGGTGAATTCGAATCCCGAGACCGTTTCGACGGATTACGATACCAGCGACAAGCTATACTTCGAGCCACTCACACTCGAGGACGTGTTGAATATCTACGAGCGCGAGAAGGCGGATGCTGTGATTGTGCAGTTCGGTGGACAGACTCCATTGAACCTTGCTGCCGGACTCGAGGCGAATGGTTGCCAGATCATTGGCACCCAGCCTCGGAGCATTGAGATGGCCGAGGATCGCAAGCATTTCTCCGCCATGCTGGATAAGCTTGGCCTTCGCCAAACGAAGGGCGGCACCGCTACCAATGAGCAAGAGGCCGTCGATGTGGCAACGCGGATTGGATACCCCGTTTTGGTGCGTCCGTCGTTTGTTCTGGGTGGTCGAGCGATGGAGATTGTTCACGACGAAGCAGACCTCCGTCGCTACATCCGCACGGCTGTCGAAGCGAGTCCTCAGCGTCCGGTGCTGGTCGACCGATTCCTCGAAGATGCCACCGAGGTTGACGTTGATTGCATCTCCGATGGCGAGACCTGCGTGATCGGTGGGGTGATGGAGCATATCGAGCAAGCTGGCATTCACTCAGGCGATAGCGCCTGCATGATCCCCAGTTTCTCGCTTTCTGCTGAAGTACTTGAAACGATCAAAAAGGCGACGAAAGCCATGGCCATCGAGTTGCAGGTTCGGGGACTCATGAACGTTCAGTTTGCCGTTAAGGACGAGCTCGTTTACATCCTCGAGGTCAATCCTCGGGCATCACGAACGGTTCCATTCGTGAGCAAGGCCACAAGCATTCCGCTGGCCAAGCTTGCCGCCAAAGTGATGGCTGGGAAAACCCTCAAAGAACTCGGGTTCACCGAGGAAATCATCCCAGATTACTTTTCCGTGAAGGAGGCCGTCTTCCCGTTCATCAAGTTCCCTGGCCTCGACATCATTCTCGGGCCCGAAATGCGTTCGACCGGCGAAGTGATGGGAATTGATAGCGATCCGGGAATCGCCTACGCGAAGAGCCAGATGTCTGCACAACCCGCATTACCACTAAAGGGAAATGTTTTTATCAGTGTGAAGGATTCCGACAAGGCTGAGGCTCTCGAAGTTGCGCGTGACCTTGTTGCCTTGGGCTTCCAAGTCCATGCCTCTTCTGGAACGGCCAAATACTTTGCTGATGGAGGACTCCATGTTCCCATTCTTCTTAAGATTCGCGAAGGCAGGCCGAATGTCGTGGATGCTATTAAAAATGGCAGCGTGCATTTTATCGTTAACACTCCGAGCGGCCGAGCGCCGAGAGAAGACGAGATCGCCATTCGAAGTGCGGCTGTCACGGCTCGCGTGTCCACCATGACCACGCTTCGTGGAGCCCGCGCTAGCGTGGGCGCAATGAGGGCGATGCTGAAATCCGGATACCAAGTGAAAAGCATTCAAGAATATCACGCCTGAGCGGGCATTTTGATCCAATTGAACTTGGGTATGACGAAGCGGTGCTTGTGGCGGGGTGCGTATGCGCTGATCGCTCTCATGCTTGGGTCGTCTTGTTCTCCTTCGCCCAAGGTTTCGCCATCGCCTTTTGGGTTTTATTCGACGGCTTATATTGCCGAGAATAAGGAGATTTTTTACGATGACGCCAAGGCAGCGAAAGAGACCCCTAAGCCGCGACCTAAGAACGAGTGGTCTTGGAGTGGAGATGGAGTTCTTGGGAATCCATCCATCGTCATTGATCTAACTCAGCAGAAGGCAACATTTCTAAAAAATGGGCAAGAAGTCGGACGCTCCGCTGTTTCCACAGGAAGCAAAGGATTCAAGACTCCAGTGGGGTCATTTAAAATCATCGATAAAATCAGCAACCATGTCTCGAGTCTTTATGGCAATTACGTCAATGCGGAGGGCGAAGTGGTCGTTGCCAATGTCGATGCGACCAAAGACAAATGCCCAGCCGGAGCGAAGTTTCGAGGGGCCCCGATGCCATTCTTTATGCGGGTTCATGGTGGAGTCGGAATGCATGCGGGCCATTTGCCCGGCTATCCGGCCTCACATGGTTGCATTCGTATGCCACGTGGTGCCGCTCAGCGTTTTTTTGAGAATGCTCCCAAGGGAACTCCTGTTCTCATTGTGAATTGAGAGTTTGTCATGATGGGTCATTGTGGCGATAGTCCCAGCTCGTTCAAATGCGGAACATGAAACTCGCTCTTCTTTTTGCCCTCTCGCTCGCCATGGGCAGTTCATTGGTTCGCGCTTGGGATGCGTCCACAGTGGGCGGTGGTACGTTTGATCCCTTCCTTTTGGCTCTTAAGCCTGCTGTAAAGATGAGTCCCTTGCCAGCGTGGATGGAATCTCCTGTTCGAATCAATCCAGAGGCGTCCTCCATCGAGGTCGAAATTCCCCCGCTTTGGCGTCAATCGGCTGTTGATATGTATGCCGTGACGGTGATTTTTGATGATTCCGGTGACGGTGGACCTGTTCTCGAGTGGCGCTCTCAAGATCGAAATCACGACTCCACGATTTCTTATGGTCTTGGTGAGGTGGACGAGCCCGTTGGTTTGAATTCCCGCACGGTGCTTCTTCCGAAAGCCCTAACAAAAACTGGGGGGACGCTTGTGATGCTTTACAAAGGTAAATTTGATTCCCTTATGAGTGTCGCGATCCGTCCCTGCCGCGAAAATACGACAGCGTTTATCGGTGCACGAAACTCCCCCGCTTTGATGGACGAGGGGCTTCAAGTCTTTGATGATCGCGAGGTCAATGGTATGAACTTAATCCCGTTGACTGGTGATTTACGGCGAGGAACGATCGTCGATGCCGAGCTTTCTGCTCCTTTGGAGCCGTTGGAGGACTCCATCGAATTTGTGGCTCCTCTGGCTAGTTCTGTTGAGGGTGCTATGCTGAAGTTGGAAACGTTGGGCCTCGATCCCGAAGCTCAGCTTTCCGTCGAGGTGAACAAAATAGCAGTCGGCAACATCAATTTTCCCGGATTTGAATTGGATGATCCCTCGCTTGTCTCGGATTGGAATGGGAGGCTCATTCTAGCGGGATGGCGGAAAGGAACGCTTTTCGTGCCTGCTGTATTCCTCGCCCCAGGGGACAACTCCATCGTTATTTCTCTGAAGCGTTCAGAGATGGAAACCGGACGAAAAGTTTTTCTCCGCAATTCTCAGATCCAATTGCGATTTGAGCCTAAACTTTATACTGCCCCCAAGCCGACTGACGTTCACGCCGATTCTGATATCGAGGGCGCAAAGAAAGTGATCAGTGAGGCGGATTTCCATCTTCCGGTAGAGGACATTCTGCCGACTGATCCAGTGACGGAGTAAGGTCCTCTAAAAAATGCGGGGTTCGCCCTCGTTGAGGATGCAGATCTGCTCGAGGATTTGGCGCTGAGCGCCATTGCGGATGAGGCGATCTGGTGGCTCGTGGAGCGGCTCGTAACTCAATCGAAAGGTTCCAAAATGCATGGGCACGAATGTCTTTGCACCCAAATTCATAAACGCCTCAATCGCCTCCTCGGGATTCATGTGGACGTCGCGTTTGGTTGGAGCTTCATAGGCCCCGATCGGCAGAAGGGCGATTTCAACGGGCAGACGTTCCCCGATTTCCTTGAAGCCTTCAAAATAAGCACTGTCACCGCAGTGGAACACCGAGCGTCCCGCATAAGCGATGTGAAAGCCACCGAACCCCCTGTGCGAGTCATGGAGGACACGTGCTCCCCAATGGCGAGCTGGTGTGAGCGTGACCTTGAGTGATCCGAGTTCAAAGCTTTCCCAGTGCCGCAGTTCATGGACGTGTCGAAAACCAAGTCCGTGCACGAGTCCGCCGACATGCTCCGGAACGATAATCGATTGGTCGCTAGCCACAGCGCGCAGAGTCTTGCGGTCTAAGTGATCAAAGTGTGCATGCGTGACGAGCACGAGATCAATCGCCGGAAGGTCACGGATTTCCATGCCCGGATGCTTGATACGTTTGATCACCTTGAGCCACTTCGCCCAATTCGGATCAATAAGAATGCTGTGATCCGGGGTCTGAATGAGGAATGAGGCGTGGCCGATCCATGTGATGCAGATGTCTCCCTCTTTTAATTCCGGGAAAACGGGTTTTAATTTCTGACCATGGCGCTTGGTGAAAAGCGAGGGGATCACGACTTCGGCGAGAAAGTTTCGTTTATGCCATCCCGAACCCAACTTCATGTCCACATGATACTCCGGCTTGCTCGAGGCGGATTTTTTGCGGAGTAATCTTTGGACCATGCTGATAATTACTTTCTATGATCGCTGATGAAAAGCAACGCCTGCGCACGCAAATGCGAGGTATTCTTCGCGATTTGTCGCCTGAGTCGAGGGCATTGCAATCGGAAAAAATCCGCGTGCATCTTAATGCGTGGACGCTTTGGCAAGAGGCTTCTGCCGCCTGTGTCTTCAGTCCGATGGCGACGGAACCCGATATTCTTACTCCGTGGCCTGAGGAAAAAAAACTCCTCTTTCCCCGGGTTGATGGCGAGTGCTTGCGATTGCATCATGTCGATGTGAGGACGCAGTTGCGGTCAGGGGCGTTCTCCCTACTCGAGCCTGAAGCAAATTTACCGGAGGTGAAGGCAATCGCTGACGTGATCTTGGTTCCAGGGATGGCCTTTGATCTGTGCGGTAGGCGGCTTGGACGGGGTGGGGGATATTACGACCGCTTGCTGAGTCAATTTGAAGGGGTGAGGGTCGGGATTTGCTTCGAGGAACAAATGGTGACCGATTTGCTATCGGAAGCCCATGACCTAGGGGTGCAATTTTTGATCACGCCAGCCGGGATTTTTCCCTGCGGTGGGCAAAATACTCCGTCAGATTTGGTCGGGTAAGAATCTCGGCTGGCTCGTTGCCGATGCCGGTGACCTGAATCAAATGGCGCAATAAAACGACCGTGGCGATGGCGTCGCTGCAGGCATCATGCCAGCGGAACCCTACGGTCGGCAATTGCGCTGCGAGACCCAATTTTTCGACGGCATCGCTGAGGGCATGAGATGGAAGTGCGGGGTAGATCGCTCGGGTCAGAGTCAGTGTATCGACCCAGGGTCCGAACCCGTGAAAGGGAAATACGCGCAGGAAGCGTTTCTCTGTTGCCGCTCCATGGGCAACGACCCAACGGGCGCCAAGAGAGGCTTTGACTTGTGGCCAGAGATCTACAAATAGCGGTGCTCCGACAAGAAGTTCATCACCTATTCCGTGGACTTCCTTAGCCGACCAAGTGACCGGTCGGGAGGGGCGGAGATAAGAGTTGAGCGCGGTCTTGATCTCCTCGCCACTCCAATGGATAACAGCGATCTGAACAGGCTCATCGGTGAGGCCCGGAGCCGATCCGGTACTTTCAAAGTCAATCGCCGCAAACGGAACTTCGGCAACTTTCAATCGCGGAGAAGCTTTTCCGTCATCTCCCAATCCATGCAAGCATCGGTGATGGAAATGCCGTATTGAAGGTTGGTGGGTTGGGCTGGAAGTGACTGACTGCCGAAATGCAGGTGGCTCTCCAGCATGGCCCCAATGATCTCGCTGCCGCCGGTGGCACGTTGCTCGAGGATGCTGCGCCAGACATCGGGTTGGCGCCTCGGATCCTTACCCGAGTTCGAGTGGCTACAATCGATCATTAGAGTCGAAGCTAGTCCATTTTTTTGAAGGGTTTCGCGCGCCAATTTCACATCTTCTGGGTGGTAGTTGGTACCATTTCGGCCACCGCGAAGGACAACGTGGCCATCTGGATTTCCCGATGTTTTGATAATGCTGGTGGATCCCTCCTGATCGATACCCAAGAAACTGTGCGGTGCTTGGGAAGATTTCATCGCATCGATCGCCGTTTGCACGCTGCCGTCGGTTCCATTTTTGAAGCCCACCGGCATCGAGAGTCCGCTGGCAAGTTCGCGATGGGTTTGGGATTCCGTTGTGCGCGCTCCGATGGCTGCCCAGCTCACGAGATCGGCAGTGTATTGGGGAATGATGGGATCCAAGAACTC
>CAMDOJ010000020.1 GCA_945903555.1 Chthoniobacter flavus | reverse complement strand
GAGCACGCCAACACACACGGGCGAGACGCCCTGTGCCCCTCTGCTAAAATCCAAAAGCATGCTGCTTTTGGTATTACAAGTAGTCCTTACAAGAAACGGTGTTAAAAAGTCTTGTCTTGCGGAGTAGTTCAGTCGATAGAAGCCTTATGAGCACTGTGATGGAGATTGAGAAAGCGATTGAAAAACTGCCAACCGATGAGTTGTTTGAATTAACGCATTGGATTTCGTCGCGATTTTCCGATGCATGGGATCGCCAGATTGAAGTCGATATCCGCTCGGGACGATTGGACGATGTGGCAGCGGAGGCACTTCTAGAGCATCGTGCGGGTGGTTCCCGGGAATTCCCGATGGATGAACAGTAAAGCATCATCCAAGTTCTGGAAGGCATATCATGAGATGCCGCTTGCGATTCAGAAAACTGCTTTAAAGCAATATAGGCTTTGGTTGAATGACCCCTCACACCCATCCCTGCAGTTTAAAAAAGTCCAAAACTTTTGGTCTTGTAGGGTCACAGATTCCTATCGCGACCTTGCTGTCGTGGAAGGAGATACAGAAGTTTGGTTTTGGATTGGATCTCATCCGGAATACGAATTATTAATCCGGAGGAAGTAGACCAAGAGGTCTCTCCAAATCATCCTCATAATTTTATTCAACCACGAATAATAGGGGCAGTAAACGGCTCTAAGGCTTCTCCTTCAGCTCCATGGGAATTTGAATAACCTGCCCGTTTGAAAGGTGGATCTTTACAGGCTGGCCGTCCAAGGCTGCTGTGGGGTGAATATTTCCAATCACAATCCGCACGCCGAAATCGCCCATGGGTTCTGATTGGTATGTCATTGAGGGATAGGGGTTTTAAATTTTATCGATCGTGAAGGTGCTGTTTGGTGGGTATTTGAGGACGATCGTTCGAGAAATCGGGGAGGAGGTCTCCTGGGGCAGAACAATCTTCGATGGGGCCACGGATATCGGGGCTGGAACGACGACAAGCACGCTCACCTCCAATTGCTTCCGAGTGGGGTGATTTGTCTCCAGCGTGATCTTGTCCCCATACTGGCCAGGTTCATATCGGTCTTCCAGATTGGCTGTGACCTGATACGCGTTTTCGTCGGGAAGTTTGTCCCAGCGGATCTTGAGTTTTCCACTTTCGGATTGGGAGGTCAGAATTTCAAATGGTTCGTTTTTTAACGATTTGACGATCACGGAGGCTGCGGCGCTAGCCTCTGGCGAATCCTTTCTGAGCATCATGGTGCTGGGGGAGATTTGAAAATCGGCACTGACGATGCCTTTGATCAGGAGCTGAAAGGTCGGATTGGAGGTGTCGTTCGACTCAATGTTGATGGGTTTTTGCAACTCGCCGGTACGACCGTCGAGCGAGAGTTTGGCTGCGATCTTGGCGGAGTCTCCTGGCGGGATGATGTTTTTGTCTAATTCCGCAGTGGTGCATCCGCAGGCGGGTTGGGCTTTCTTGATCTCTAGGTCGGCAGAGCCCGTGTTTTTGAGGATGAATGTGTGCTCCACTGTCTCAGAAGCATCGCGGCTTCCGAAGTCGTAGGTGGCTTCTTGGCACTGGATTTGCGGTGCGGCGACCTCGGCGGCGGATGTGGATAGGGCGGCGCAAATCAGCAATAAAGCCAAAACGAAGATGGTGGGCATAGTGGGCGGTATATCAGCGTTAAAATCTTGGCAAATCAAGCCGTCTCGCTATGCAGGGAGATGTGAGGAGTGCGATTTGTCATGATTGGTCACTGGTTCGGGTTTGGAGCGGGATTTTTTGTGCTTCTCTCCTTGGGGTGGCTTTATCGCTATTCATGAACCCGCATGGCCGTGAGGTCCTGGGTCCACAAGAAGAAAAAGTCGCAGGGGAAGCCAGCAAGGCCGGTATGGCGGTCGTTTCAGTCGAGGAGGCGCAAAAAATTATAAGGGAGGGTGGATGGTTGGTTTTTGATGCGAGACTCGAGAGTGAGTATGATGTCGGGCACATCCCTGGCGCGCTCTCCTTTCCCTATCCGCAAAGGGATGCCGATTTCAAGGAGTGGGCATCAATTTTGAATTCGGGGCAAAAAGTGCTCGTTTATTGCTCGGGTAAACTCTGTGACGACGGGCTCCATCTGGCTTTTTTTCTGAGGGACATGGGGATCAATCAGGTTGCTTTATTTGTCGATGGTCTGGAGGGCTGGAAGAAGGCGGGATTGGCTGTGGAATAAAAGTGTTCGGATCCCGTTGAAGTCTCTTTTTATCAACTTTCTCGAATTCTGTCATTCTGTCTAAAATCCGTCTCTAAGATAAAACCAAGTGAATTTTTTAAAAAATAAACCCCAAATGTTTTTGTTGCTCGAGTGGGGTGGGGCGGCGCTTCTTTGCTTGGTTTTTTTGGCTGCATCGATTCACAAAGTGACGGATCCGGATGGGTTTTCAAAGATCATCGCTGGGTACAAGGTGGTGCCTTCTGTGTTTATCGGCTGGGTGGCTCTATTCCTCCCTTGGGTGGAGATAAATATAGCATTGGCGATATTAATACCGAAGGCAAGAAAGGCTTCGTTGGTAATGGGTGCCGGCCTGCTCCTCGCATTTGCCGCGTTGACGGGTTGGAATCTGCTTCAGGGCATCGAGGTGCCCTGTGGATGTTTTTCGAACGATGGTGGTCCGGCGACTTGGGTGAGTGTGGCTAGGAACTTGGCGCTGGCTGCGGTGGCGCTAATGACAAATTACGCCCGTATACACCGGGTGGCTATCGGCAAATAAGCTTAAAAATTAGGTTCCCCGAATCCAGATAGCACAGGTTGATAGCGATGGGTGACAACTTATTTTGTCGTCCCAAGAGTCAGTTTGCGCTGGAGTTGATATCGGCCGAAGATGTGGGGGCTGGGGCGGAAGGAGCCGGTGGCAATGGGCGGGTGGGCTGAAGAGGGCTTGTGGTGCGCGCCGTTTGTAGTGGCTCTGGAGCGCTCGGGATGGTTTGAGCGTTTACGGGAGCGGGCTTCAGGAAGGCAGGTTGAAGATCGGGTCCCGGAGCGGGTTTATCCAAGAGAGGGTAGATATCTTTTTCGGTTTGTTCGAGCCAATTCAAGTTTTCCAATCTCCATTGGGCCATGTCGCGGAGGGTGGCGAGGTTAATGCCAATGAGAGCGTCGGTCTCCGTGGCGGCGGTAACGGGGATTTTATCGATAATGAAGCGGTATGCTTCGCGCGCCCGCTCCAAGTGCCGGAGGCGCTCGAAACAGAGCCCGATCTGGTAAACGGTCGAGGCACGCCAGCTTGGGCTATCATCGAGTTCCGCCAGTTTCTGGTACACGCTCAGAGCGCCAATCGCATCGCCACTCTCGTAGAGATCGTTGGCGATTTCGTTGCCAGTTTTGCGTTGCCAGTAGGCCCAGATCGCAGGCTTCTTTTTTCCGAACTCGCGCCCAGAGGCGAGGAGTTTGAGTGTTTCCTTCATGGCCTCATCACTACGTCCTAGGGACTTGAGAGATTGAGCAACGAGATACTGGGCCTCTGGAGCAAGGGGGCTGACTGGATAGGTGGTAAGGAAACTCTGCGCGGCGGAGAGGGAGGCGGTGAAATCACCCGAAAGGTAGTCGATGTAAGCCGAGCGAAAAGCGACTTCGCTGGCCTCGGCTTGGTTCATTTTAATGAGCTTGAGGCGGGAGTAAAGTTGAGCCGCCGTTTTGTAGTCACCCATGGTGAAATGCGTATGGGCGATTTCCATCTTGGCTCGAAGGGAAGAATCGGTGAATTCATTTCCGCTTTTGAGTTTTAGCGAAGTGTAAAGGACGCTGTAAAATTTGTTTAGAGCAGAGGCGTAGCTGCCGTTATCGCGGTAGATTTTGCCTAGGCGAAGGAGGATGTTGGGATTCTCTGCATCGTCCGGATAAAGGGAGAGGAACTGTTCATAAAGAACAGCGGCTTTGACGGGGGCCTTTTGTTTTTCCTCGAGGTTGATGGCCATTTTGTAAATGGCATCCCGTTTTTGCTCAACTGGAGTGCCCAGATTGAGGAGTTGATTGAATGCCTTCTCGGCACGAGGTTGATCCCCTTGAGCTTGGGCTTGTTCTATCTCCGCTTGGATAGTTGTGATGTCGGCAGCGCTATTGACCAATGCGGGGGCGAGTTCGACCTCGGCGTCCGGATCCGAATTGATGGTGTCAAATGGAATCGGGTCGGGGATTTGTGGTCGGACGGGGTTTTGTAGCTCCGGGGCGGGTTCCACGGGGATGGCCTTGGAGGCATCTGATGCAGCGGAATCGGCATGGATCTGCGGTGGGGCGGCAATCTCTGCCTGAAGTGTGGTGGCGATAAAGAGGCTGGCCAAGACCTGAAGTCGGATCATATTATTTGACGGTGTAGGAGGTGCTGCTCACAGGTTGGTTGGGGGGGGTCGCTGGGCGAAAAACTGAATCAAAAAAGTTCCCTAAAATGGGGTCTCTTGGCGTGGCATCGCTGGCACCTTGAAAGAAGTCTTGAGGTTGCTCATTATTGATGAACTTCGGTGTGGCAGTATCGATCGTTTGGGTGTCGTTACTTGGCAATAGATCGTTGGAGGCCATGCTGGGATCATTCTCGGGCTTGATATTAAAAACGGTTTTCGGCAACAATGGTGGCTTGCGATTGTTTGAGCTGTCTTCCGCAATACGAATGGTTGCTGGTCTAGGCAAACTCTGCTTTGGCCCGCTGAGTGCGGGTTTTATGACGCTCGTAGTGGCACAGGACGAGAGTCCTGCTAAGAACGAAACGGCAATCAACCCACCGAAAATTCCCGTCAAAAAACGGTGTCCAAATCCAATAACAGGAACAGTTTTTTTGGGAGGTCTTAAGTCATACATAGATTAATTATCGGACGAGTCTGTGAAAACTTAAAGTGAAATTCTCATGCGATGGCGGGTTTTTTATAAATTAGTCTTTTTTAGGTCCCAGTTTGAGACGCATGGACTGGATTTCTGGGATCGTATTGGAGGGATTCAAATTGGGGGGAGCATGTTGGCTTTGTATAAGGCATGAAAATTGCTAGGGTGAGGGGTATGACATTCCGTCTTTCTGTTTTTTTACGTATATTTTGCATCGCGTTTCTACTTGGATTGGCTTCATGCGCGAAGCCCATTGCCCGAACGGTGGATGACAATAGCAATGTGGCGACCTCCCGCGCGGGGCGGATCAAGCCGATTTCGCAATCGACGGACGCCATCCAGCAGGAGATCGCTTCGAGTGCGGGGATCCGTTGGCCTGAAGGAATGAGGCGCTTGGCTGTGCTTCCGATTCACACCTCCCGCCCGATCGGGGAATCCGAGCGCGACATGGACGGGATATTTCGTGGTGAATTGTCCAAGGTCGTTAAATTCGAGATCGTTCATTTGAGTCGTCAGGAAATGGGTTCCATCTTGAATCGCGAGGCGGTCTCCTCGGCTGAGATTTTGTCTGCGGATCTCATTCGAGTTCTGAAGCTGAAATATGGTGCCGATGCGGTTCTTTTTACCGATTTCACCACATTTCGTCCCTATCGTCCCTTGGCGATCGGTGTAAGAACCAAAATTATCGATCTGAAAACGATGGAGGTGATTTGGATGGCTGATGGCATCGTGGATTCCGCTGAGCCTGAAGTCGCAGATGCAGCTGCGCGATTTGCTGATGCTGGATTTCGTATGCGCTACGTTAGTCCCACCATCGCCAAAGGTCGGGAGCGTGAGTTGGCAAGCGGTAGCCAAGTTCTTTTGCAAAGCCCCAGGTTCTTTGCGGCATTCGTGGCTCACGAAGCATTTTCGTCTTTGACACCCTCCGGTCACCGTGCTCAATAATACTTTCGAGATACTCGAAAACTATTTGATTAAAAAGTTTATCCGCTTTTATTGCCTCTAGTTCCTGTTTTTTTCCCAATTGAACAATAAAAATCCAGATTCCAGTGTCATACTCAAGCGCGCCTCCAATGAGTTGAATGACGAGCTGACTCCGGGGTTGATCCATGAGGTTAACAATGTGCTCACTGGAATTTACTTCAATCTGGAGAGTTGCCACGAGGCCTGCAGCGCAGATACGGCTACGGCTGAGGCGCTCAGTGAAATCAATCAAGGGGTCGAGAGGATCAAAGAAGTCCTCAATAGAACTGTCCACATCCACCTAAATGTAGCCGAACGCGAAAAAACTTATCATGATTTGGCGACTTTAGTGGAATCCCAACTCGATCTTGTTCGGATCATTTTTCCAAAAACGGCAAAAATCACGCTCATTCCTCCTTCTGAAGCCCTTCATGTGGAGTTGGCGGAGCATCCTTTTCGAACTGTCATTCTCACGATTGCTTCCTGCGTGAGGGAGATTTTTCCGGCTGGCAAAGTGGAGGTCGTCTTTGAGATCCTCTCCCCGAGTCAACTCGCTGAAGTGATTCCTAGTTTGGATCAGTACGGGATGGCGAACCCTGTTGCCGTTTCGCTTTCTGTCCCATGTGCGATTGGATCGGTAAGTGAGGTCGATGAGTATCTCCTGCGATCCACGACCGGCGATTTGACGTTTGCCCATGCGGAAAATCTCACTGAAAGTCTGGGTGGGCGCCTGCTATTGCATCCCGACGCGGCTAAGAAAAACTCTCAGATAATGCTTCTTTTTCCCCGAATCGATCTCAATGAATAATTTAATCTTATGCAATTGAACGCCCGCAACCAGGCCATTCTTTCCGTCGACGACGATCCAATGATCCTAAAGGTCCTTGAAGATTTAGTTACGCGCGCTGGCTACGCGTCCTTCGCGGCCAAGAGTGCTACTGAAGCCTTGCAATTGGCGGGAGATCGACAGTTTGCGGTCATTATAGCAGATCACAATATGCCCGACATGATGGGGGCTGAGCTTTTAAGCCGATTTGCGCAGATTCAACCATCCGCATCGAGGGTTCTCATCACAGGAATCAAGACCTTTGATGTTGTGACGGCGGCCGTGAACAGTGGGGAAATATTCCGCTTCGTCACGAAACCGTGGATTTCCGCGGAGATGATGGCCACCTTGCACAATGCCGTGCAGCGGTTTGATCTCATTGAAACCAACAAGGCCCTCGAAAAACAGTCGCTGGATCTGAATCAAAAGCTATCGGCCGCCAATATCTTGCTCGATAAGCAGCTTAAGGATTTGGAATCCGACAAGATGGAGATCGATGCGACTAACGATTCCCTCAAGACAAACTTCAGTCGCTCCCTTGAGCTATGTCAACGGGTGCTCACCACTTTTAATCCTCTCCTCGGCGAGCAGGCCAAGGCCGCGTCCAAAATTTGTCAGTCTATGGCGGAAACGCACTATTTTGACACCGAGCAGAAGCATATTTTGGACATCAGTTCTCGGCTGTATGATATCGGACTCACCGCTGTTCCCTCAGGATTTATGTCGGCAGTCCAAACCAATCCGGCAGACCTACCTCCCGAGCTGAAAAATGTGGTCGAAAACCATACGATTCAAGCCCAAGCCCTAGCCTCCTTCGTTGACTCGCTAAGGCCAGTGGGGGAGACGATTCGTGCTCACCATGAGAGATATGATGGGACAGGGTATCCTGATGGTCTCGCTGGCGAAATGATCCCTTGGACCGCACGCTGCCTTGCTGTCGTGGCCTATTACGTAACATGCGGGTTATCCCCTGAGATGGCCGTGGATAGCATTCTTGAGCAATCGGGCACCGCCTTCGATCCCGATGCGACCCGTCTTTTTTTGCGCTGCGCCCAAGCTTCCCCACTGCCAAGACTCGTCAAAGAAGTCATGGTCGATGAACTTGAGGTCGGTATGCAGTTAGCCGCTGGCATCTACAGTCCCACAGGTGTTTTACTTGTTTCGGATGGATATCATCTCGATGAGAATACCATTAATAAAATACGGAATTATAATTTGAATTCCACGCTCCTCCGCCAGTTGCTCGTTTATTGCTAAAACTGAATAAACGGCAGTTAGGTCAGACTCTCTGGAGGAGGCCTTCGACCTTGGATATCAGTTCCCCTGTAGCAAATGGTTTTCTGAGGAAAGAAATCTCCAAGCCAGAGTCGGCAGCGATACTTTGTTGTTCGGGGTAACCGGACATCAGGAGAATTTGCATTTCAGGGAATTGTTCAGACAGGTTGAGAGCTAAGTCCCTGCCACCTAATCGTGGCATCACCATGTCTGAGACTAAAAGAGCGGGCTGAAGAGGAAACGATTTCTTAAGCAAGCTGAGAGCCTCTTCGCCGTCTGAGGCTGAAATGACGATATGTCCGAGGCGTTTGAGAACAGTGCGAATGAAGTGGCGTATCGCGGTGTCGTCTTCCACCAGAAGAATCGTTGATTGTTTGGCGTCGCGTTGGGTTGTTTTTAGTGCGGGAGTCACTGGCCGTTCTTGTGCACTTGGGAAATAAATATCAAAACAGATTTCGGAATCTTTAGCTTGGCTCACAATCAATCGACCGTCGTTCTGTTCGATAATGCTATTGGCAGTCTTCAAGCTGTTGTTCGAGCGAACTTGTTCTAATGAGGCGCGTGAGGATCGGCGGGATTGGATCAATCTCACGTTTACAAGATCGCCGGATGGGAGAGTTTGCCCTTCGATCGTTCTTGCTTCGCGCAGAGACACATTTTTTGCCGTAATCGTGATTTTGCCACCATCAGGCATTGTGCCTCTGGCTCCGACGGCAATGTTGATGAAGGATTGCTCGATCTGACTGCGGTCAACTTCGAGCGGCCATAAATCTAATTCTGGGATAAATTCGAGTTCAATTTGCTCGCCCAAAAGACGCTTGAGCATCTTGGATATGTCGATCAAAAGGTCATTGATGGCAATACGGCCCCGCTTGATGTTCGGTGGTTTGTTAAAAGCGAGAAGCTGATTTGTGAGTGAGGATGCTCGTGCGGCGGCCTTTTCGATTTCGGAGAGAAAGGTGTGGTTCTCTTCAGAAGCATCAGTCTCCTCCATCATGATTTGGGAGTAACCGATGATGACCGAAAGCATGTTATTGAAATCGTGGGCGACTCCGCCGACGAGTTGCCCGAAGGCCTCCGCTTGTTGGGTTTGTCTTAGTCGCGACTCCATTTCACGAAGATCAGTGACATCCGTGATGACCGAGGAGAGCACAGCACCTCCGCCCTCTGCTGGAGGAATAAAGTAACCTCTTTCGAGTAGTAATGTGTATTTTCCATTGCTCCTTCGAGCGCGGTATTCCACTTCAAAAGAACCGCCTGAAAGTAAAACCTCGTCGATTTGACTTCGATAAGACGTATGGTCGTCTGGATGGATCAATGACACCCAAGTTTCAAATTGGCCGGGCAACTCGTGGGGGAGAATGCCCAGAATCAATTCCATGGCACCAGAGTAAACAGAATCGTCGTCAGAGGTATGCCACTCGCGAAGGATCTGATCGGATGCAGACATCACGCCTTCGGCGCGCAGTTTCCACATGCGAAGCTCGCGCAAGGCCGATTCCATGTGGGACAAAGGCCCACGCAAGGTATCGCCACTTTTTGAAACGGGATGGCTTGGGGCGTCTTCCATTAGTGTTAGAAGTCTATACTAAATCTGGGTGAGAAGATTGCCAAAGATTATTTTGAGGAAAGAAGGGCTTCAGCGTGACAGCGCGCTGATGCGAGCTTCCCGCCAAGCATGCGAGCGATCTCGGTGATGCGGCTTTCAGGTGAAGTCTCAGCCAAACGAGTGCGTGTCCGATCGCCTGAGGTTTCCTTGGTAACCACATATTGACTTGAAGCGCCTGCAGCGACTTGGGGCAAGTGGGTGATACAAAACACCTGATGACTTAGCCCGAGTTCCTTCATTTTTGCTCCAACCATGGCACCGATTTCCCCACCGACATTGGCGTCGATCTCGTCGAATACAAGGATCGGAACGCTGTCTTGAGCTGCAAGTGAGGTTTTTAAAGCCAGCATCACTCGGGAGATTTCGCCGCTCGAAGCGATCATTCGAAGGGGGCGTTCGGGTTCGCCCGGATTCGGGGCAAAGAGAAAATCGATTTGCTCGCAACCCAATGGGGCCGGTTCGAGAAGGTCTTCGAATGGGATCGAGAATCCAGCTCGGGCAAAACCCAGATCGTTGAGGTGGAGCTTGACGAGATCTTCTAGCTTGCTGGCGACTTGCTTGCGGATTTTCGTGAGTTTCTTTGAGGCTTCGTCCAATGAAGCCTTCGCACGGGCGATCTCCTCGTCGAAGCCGGCTCCGCGCTCCTCGCGTTGTCGTAAATGTGCCAATTTGCTTGCGGCCTCAGTGCCAAAAGCGATAACGGCTTCGATTGTGGATCCGTATTTTCGCTTCAAACTTTGAATGGCATCGAGTCGGTCGTCGATGGCGGATAGGCTTTGGGGATCCTCATCCACGGTGGATGCATAGCGATCGAGATCGCGCGAAAGATCCTGCAGGGATTCGAAAACTCCGGAGACGGAGAGGGCGATGTTTTGTGTGCTGGAATCGAGTCGCAGCAATTCCTTGGCTAGTCGCGACACCTCCGTCCACCTTGATGCGATGGCCTCATCTGAGTTGATGAGGGAGGCACTCATCTCTGAGCAAATCGCACAGAGGCGATGGGCATTGGCGGCGGTCCGTTGCTTGGATAAAAGTTGCTCCTCTTCGCCGGGTTGAAGCGCGGCAGATTCAATTTCGTTCACCTGATGAGACAGGAGGTCGAGTTCCCGTGCTAATGATTCCGCATCTTCAGTGAGGCGCTTTTTTTCTGCGGTCAATTGCAGCCATTCCTTGCGCTTCGCTGCGTAGCTTTTGCGATGTTCTGCATTACCCGCAAAGGCATCCAGAACGAGCAACTGCTGATCTCGGGAAAAGAGGCTTTGATGATCGTGTGGGCCGTGGAGGTCAACGAGAAGGTCGCCGATGTGTTTCAGTAAGGACAACGGGCATGCCGAAGCGTTGAGGAATTGCTTGCCTGTGCCGGCGGTGGACACCACGCGTTTGATGATGAGTTGCCCGTCTTCGCAGGGATCCGCGCCTCCGCCAGCGACGATCTCATGCAGCGGGGACTCGGACGGAATCATAAAAACACCTTCCACCGTGCAGGCATCAGCTCCCGAACGGATGAGCGACTTATCGGCGCGTTCACCGAGCAGAAGTTTGATTGCGCCAAGGATCACGGATTTTCCCGCACCGGTTTCACCCGTGATTGCGACGAAGCCCCCGGGAGGTTCCCAGAAAAGCTCCTCCACTAAGGCAAGGTTACGGATTCGAAGTGATGTCAGCGTTGCGGACATGGGGCGAGTATGTCACTCTTCGCTCAGAATTCAAAGCGATGAGGGAGATGGAAATCACATTTTTAGGAACCGGAACTTCGCATGGTATTCCCGTGATTGGATGTGATTGCCCGGTTTGTCATTCAGAAGACCCTCGGGACAAACGCCTCAGAACAGCGATTCACGTGCGGACACCTGAGATGTCGATCATCGTAGATACGACGCCAGATTTTCGGGCTCAGTGCCTTCGCGAGCGCATTAATAGGGTGGATGCCGTTCTCTACACACATTCTCATGTCGATCACGTATTGGGGTTCGATGATTTGCGCCGCTTTTGTGAGATGGAGAATAAAAGTATCCCGATTTATGGATCGCCTCGCACCTTGAGTGACTTGGCTCGCACGTTCCAGTATGCGTTCGATGGTTCGGCACGGTATCCGAATTACGTTCGCCCTGATCCCATTGTTCTGAACGGCCCTTTTCAGCTTGGTGGAATCGATATTATTCCTGTTGAGTTGCCCCATGCCAGCATGGTGACGAATGGTTTTGTTTTTGAAAAAAATGGTCGCCGCATGCTGGCCTATTTTACCGATTGTCAGGCTGTCCCGCCGGATGCCGTGGCGGCGGCGATGGACGTCGAGGTTCTCGTTATCGATGCCCTGCGGCACCACTCTCACCAATCGCATCTCACCATCGCGGGAGCCATCGAGGCGGCGCGCTGCATCAGAGCCCAGAAAACTTACTTCATCCATATGTGCCACGAATTGGGGCACGAAAAGACCGAGGCCGATCTCCCGGCTGACATCAAGTTGACCTATGATGGGATGCGCTTGGATTTCTAGATTTATAGCTTTTGCTCTAGTTTTCGGTTGGCTTCCGATAGCCGCCCAAGCACAAGAGCGTGCGCCTGAAGCCACGGTCGTTGTGTATAATGTTAATGACCCTGATTCAGTAGAGTTGGCTGCCTACTACGCATCGAGGCGAGGCATAGCTCAAAGTCATATTGTGGGATTGGATTGTTCTCTCAATGAAGAAATATCGCGCGACGATTTCAACCGCACGATCGCAGATCCCTTTCGTAAAAAAATGATTTCCGCTGGATGGTGGCGCATGAATGCAGCCAAGGGCGATGAGGTCACTTCGACATCGATCCGTTTCCTTGCTATCATTCGTGGTGTTCCGCTCAAAATCGCCCCTGATTCCTATAGCGGTTATGCTCCCTCGCTCGCACTTCTCCATCCTATGATGGCAAAAAGAAATGACGCTTCCGTGGACAGCGAATTGGCTTCAATCGGGCTCCCTGATTTTACCCCTTCTGGAGCGATCACGAATCCCTATTGCGGTAGATTCACGCAGATCCTCGATGAGGCCGGTTTTCCTGGGTTGCTCTTGCCTGCACGACTTGACGCCCCCACGCCGGCGATGGTTCGCCGTATGATTGATGATTCGTTGCAGGCCGAGAAAGAGGGCCTGTGGGGGTGGGCTTACATTGATGCCCGAGGTATTACGAGTGGATCAACCAACTCGTCCTATATCGAGGGCGATATCTGGTTGCGTCGTTTGGTGTATGATCTCCGCCGTCAGGGAATGCCAACGATTTTTGACGACAATCCTGAAACCTTTACTGGTGATTTTCCCATTACCGATGCGGCGATTTATTATGGTTGGTATGTTGGTGATATTGATGGTCCGTTCGCTAAGGAGGACTTCCAATTTAAGCCCGGTGCTATAGCCGTCCATCTTCACTCATACAGTGCAAGCTCCCTTCGAAGTGCGACGCGCTATTGGTGTGCTCCTCTCATATCGCATGGAGCTGCCGCGACGCTCGGCAATGTCTATGAGCCCTTCCTGACATTCACTGCCAATTTCAGTATTTTCCAAGATCGTCTAATGACCGGCCTTACTCTCGCGGAAAGCGCTTGGATGTCACAACGGGTGGTCTCATGGGCTGGTGTCGTCATTGGGGATCCGCTTTATCGTCCGTATTCAGCATGGAATTCGTTTTACGATCCACGCAACCGTCCGGTCAACAACTGGCGGACCTTTCGGAGCATCACCCGCAATGCGAAATCCAATATCCTCAATGCCATTTTTGCGACCAATAAAGCCGCAAACGAAACCCGCGATCCGATGTTCCAAGAGGCTCTTGGCGCAGCGCAGTTCGACGCCGGTGAACCTGTGATGGCCTTAGATTCATTTCGAGCCGCTGCAAAGTTAGTAGAAAACCCAGTGATTGCGGCACGTCTCTCTCTTGAAGTCGAAAAGGCAACAGCCAGACTACCTAAGCCAGACACTAGCCAGATTGAGGAGGCCTTGTTGGAAGTCCCGGCACAATGATGGTTCCCTCCAGAGTTGATTATGCCTCGGCGAGGATGTCATCGCATCTTCGGGAGTCATCGCCCATGCATCTCAGAGAGATTGAAGTGCAGGCCAGACTTTTCAGTGGAGTCTATGGTTCTCGATGGAAAACGACTCGAGGAGAGATGGTCGAGGTCGTGCATTTCGGGGAGTGGAATCGCGAGTCCGGTCCTGATTTCAAAGGAGTGCGTTTTCGTTTCGAAAATGGCGAAGAAAAAAACGGAGACCTTGAATTGGATTGGGATGCCCGCGATTGGGAGCGTCACGGACATGCTACGAATCCGGCTTTCTCATCCGTCGAGTTGCAACTTTTTATAGCCCAACCTGACGAAGCGGCCTTTGCCAGAACTGTCGATCATCGCGAGGTCGCCCAAGCCCGCTTGGGGATAGAAGGAGAACCGGTCTCCAAGTTCCAGAGCGTTCCTCAGCCGGTCGATCTGGACACGGCGCGTGTGATGATCGATGAAGCCGCCGAATTTCGACTTCGAACCAAACAGACAGCCTATGCGTCCGCTTCCTCGTTGCATGGGCCAGAAACGGCTCTATTTTATGCCCTCGCGATCGGGTTGGGATACAAAAACAATTCCATCCCTTTTCTTCTCACTGCGCAGAGACTCGGGCTGCGTGATGCAGGATCACAAGTCGGGGAGGCTTTGCTTTTTGGAGTGGCCGGATTTTTGGAACCTCGTAACTTTGATGACGCGGATGAAATCACTCGACGTTATCTGAAGCCTCTTTGGGATCATTGGTGGTCGGTTCGCGATACTCTATCGCGCTTAGTTCTGCCATCATCAATTTGGAAGTTCTCGGGTCTCCGCCCATCGAATCACCCACATCGTCGATTGGGAGCCCTTTTTGCACTCGTTCGCGATTTTGATAAACTCCGGGTCGCGATACGCACGGGGGGGAGTGATGGTTTTTTGCGTTTCTTTGAAACTCTGAGTCATCCTTATTGGAGTCACCATTGGAATCTGAGGGCGGCGAAACTGGATCGTCCGATGGCGCTTGTCGGGGCAGATCGAGCTGGCGATATGCTGGTCAATGCCCTGCTTCCCTCAATGCCATTGGAGGCGGCTCGTCGCCAGTTGACCTCGCTTCGAGGTCCGTATCCGAGCGGGCGAGTGTTGAAAGCTTGCGAGTGGCTTGTTGGGTCAGATGCCCCCGTCCTCCGCCGCACGGCGAAGGATCACCAAGGTTTGCTGCAGCTTTTCTCGGATTTCAGCTCGATGACCGCATTAGAGGCCTGGGCGAAGATCCGAGGCGCTTCTTTCAATCTCTAACGCAGGAATACCGGACAGCGACGTGGCGGGTTTGCGGAAGAATGAATTTTCTCAGTTCGACGGATGCTCGATCCGCTCCGAATTCGTGAACCAAGGCCTTCGCAATTTCTTTCGCCAGTGTTTCGATAAGGAGGCGAGGCCGTTCGGCGCAAATTTCCGCTACTCTCT